>CAIPTA010000104.1 GCA_903867855.1 Oligoflexia bacterium
TGCAGTAAAGACCGGCATGCGCGGCGATGCTGACGCCCTCGAAGCTCTCAAAGCTCTCGGTTATGGACCGACAGAAGCACGCGATGCCCTCAAAGAAGTAGCAAAAATAGCCGGCAAAGAAGGAAAAGAAATAAAAGATACTGGCGATAGGTAAAAAAACTCCCATAAGGCGCAGACGGAAAATCAAGCTGTTTAAGCAGGAAAAGCAGCCTATATTGGGTCTTTTTTCTAAAGCGATGAAACAAGTAATTAACTCTGGAATTGATAAGTTAAAGGATCACCACTTTAGTCTATTACATCTAAAAACCGCTCCAGCCACAGTGGAAAGGCATCGACAGACAATGCGTCATAAATAGTATCTAACAGATGTATATATAATCTAAAGCTTCTGATAGCGTTACTTCGAACGTTTGTGCACAAAAAGGAGTTTGGGATGAAAATTCTCGTCATTGAAGACGATACGGATATTCGTGAAGCACTAGTATTTTTACTCGAGTCAGAGGGCTATGAAGTGGCTGCGGCAGAAAATGGCAAGGCTGCCCTAGATTTGCTGTCTCAAGGCAGAAATCCGGAGTTAATTCTTGTGGATTTGTTTATGCCCGTTATGGATGGTTTAACCTTTCGAAAAAAGCAGCTTGGGCGCCCTGAAATTGCGAAAATTCCAGTTATCCTCATGTCTGCGGATGGCGGGATGGACGAGAAAAAAGAGCATGCGCAAGCGTTACATTACTTTGCAAAACCATTGAACGTGAATGCGCTCCTTAGCGCAATACAAGTAGAAAGCGAACGTCTAAGCTTGGCATACTGAGTGCAACGTCTCCTGTAGAAACATATTTACACAGGGGCATTATGGAAATATGTCGTAGCATTTTGGTGGTGGATGATAATGAGGACATACGAGATGCAATTTGCCTTTTGTTAAAGGAGCAACATTTTGATGTTGCGATGGCAAAAGATGGAAGAGATGCATTTAAACAGTTAAAAAAACTAAATCCTCCCACACTTATTTTACTAGATCTAATGATGCCTGTAATGAATGGCTGGGAATTCATGCACATGCGTAAACTCTGGAATGAGCAGTCTGATCCAATCATCACTATTTCTGCAGTGAGGCAGGAACTAAATTCGATTGATGTGGATGCGACGGATGTGTTGGCAAATATCACAAAGCCTATCGATTTTTATAAGCTCATAGAGGTAGTGAATCGATATTGTACGCGTGAAGATAGTAAGGTTGCGGATTTGTGAGGGCCGTAAATATAATCGCCGCTCTCCTCACTGTGGCAGCGATCTATTTCGGTAAAACCATCTTATCTCCCTTCTTCATTTCGCTTTTCTTGGCGATACTCTTTGAGCCAGTTATCTTGAAGTTAATGTCTTATAGTATTTCCCGAAAAGCCTCCGCTGGCCTAATTGTTTCTGGCGTTCTAATCGCGAGCCTTGGTATCAGCGCTTCTCTTGGGATCTACGCCAATAATATATTGTTATCGCTACCAGCTTATTCAGAGAAAATGGAAAATTTTTCAGCCCAAATTGAAAAACGGCTTGAGCTAGGTCAAAGCTTTACCCATCAAGAAACTAAAGAGGAGGAAGTTTCAAAAATTAAAATTAGCCCAACAAAGCGTGTATTTTCTTGGATCGGTACTATGGAGGAGCTATTTAATTTAGTCGTCTTTGTGCCGCTATTGCTTCTCTACTTTCTGATTGATAAGGAAAATCTTTTGGAGAGTTTCTATGCTATTGCCGGAAAATATTTCTATTTACCAAAATTAAATCTAGAACTTTCCAGGATGATTCGTAGTTTTGCCTTCGGTAATTTAGTAACTGCTGCGGCCCTTGCTGTTGTACAGGGCACGATAATTTGGTATTTGGGCTACAAAAATTATCTAATTCTTGGATTCATCACAGGGATTTTAAATGTGGTGCCAGTGTTCGGTATCCCGCTTGCGTTCATTCCTTTAATTATTGAAGGTGTGCTCCAGTTTCCCTCCTACCTTCCCATTACTAGTGTCTTGGTGGTTGTAATAATACTGCATTTACTTGCAACCAATTTTCTAATGCCAATTCTGGTGGGAGGAAGAGTGAATGTAAATTCTGGCGCCTTAATTATGGGAGTACTCTTTTGGGGCTGGATATGGGGCGGAGTTGGATTCCTTCTCGCTATACCGCTCACGAGTTTCCTTAAAATCTTTTTAGAATGCAATCGTGATTGTGCGCCAATGGCCAATATCATGGCCGCGAAGCCAAAATACATTTTCTACTTTGGCAAACGAACCCATCCCTACAGATAGCGTTCATCAATACTATTTTTAAAGTTCGGGATAGTGTCAGTTACGCTGCGATTATATTCTCGGCCCACGCCCTCTTGGTGTAGGGGATGGTCATCACTATTTTCTCCGAGAAACATTTGAAGTTCATTCGCAATCTTGAGGGGATCATGCCCAGAACGTAGTTGGATGATGGCAACTATTTTTTTTATGTCGCCATCCGTTTTATTCAATTCACTATCGTTTACCTTATCCCATCGCATCTGGATTTTATCTTTGAATTGATTCCAAGCGATAGGGTCATTTTTTACATTAAACATATAGACTCTCACTTCCGCTAAGGTTGTATAACTCTAATACTCACAGCA
>CAIPTA010000105.1 GCA_903867855.1 Oligoflexia bacterium
AAGATAATGAGTGCTCTTGAACAGCTAGTGCACTAATTGCCTAGCGGACAAAAGCAAAAAATTTCAAAAATAGAGTGCCAGTCTTTGGTCCACCTGGATTGAAAGCGAATCATTTCTCCACTAGTGGGGTGGTGTATTCTTAGGGAATGCGCTTGGAGAAGTAGTCGTTTTACGCCGGTATGTTCTGCGAAAATTCGATTCAGTTTTTTATCGCCATGTCTTGGATCACCGAGTATTGGGTGGGAAATGCTAGCTAGGTGACGGCGTATTTGGTGGAAGCGGCCACTTTCTGGCTGCACTCGAAGCAGGCTGAGGCGGATAGTTTCGTAGCGTCCGCAGGCGATGGGAAGCTCTGCGTGGGCAATGAGCTCCACTTTTGTGATGGCAGTTTGCTCTTGATCTCTTTCATCTCGAAGAGGTGTATCGATGCGTAAGTTTTTCTCGATCCAGCCTCGCGCCACACAGTAGTACACTTTCTCCGCTAGATGTTCTTGAAATTGATTTTGTACTTTTGCTGCGGCCTCCGCATTGAGAGTGAAAACGAGTACACCAGCTGTGGCTCGATCTAGCCGATGAGCTGGAAAGGGTTTCTGTAAGATCTGTTTGGTTAATAGCGAAAGGCAGGTCCGTTTTGGATTGCCTTCACCGCTTTCTCTTGGGTGAACTTCAAAGCCCGCTGGTTTATCTACAACAACAATGGAATCGTCTTTATAGAGTATTCGTAGCTGCATGCTGACGGCTTCTTAAGATAATCCAGCTCAGCACCACGATCGCGAAAAGAGCAGAAAATTCAGGCACACCGTCGCTTGGATCTGACTTTTTAGAGCCCTTATCTAATAAGGCCAAAGAACCACAGCCCAAAAAGCCTCCGGAGCCTGGCTCTGATCGAGGATATAAATAGGTGGCACCATCGATATCATCCTGGGAGAAGTTCAATTGAGTCTTCGCCGTGCGATAGTACATAAGGGCGTCGGTGTCTGGTGAGTGGCCAAGCCCTAACGAATGCCCAATTTCATGCGCCATCAGAATCGAAAGCGTAGTTTCTGTATAGTTTGAAATATCGTTAGCATCGCCAGTCGAATTTAGGCCGATAAAAGCGAGGTAGTTTTTTCCGCCGCCGTCGAACCACTCGAGGGTTGCACCGGAAACGGAAGTGATACTGAAATCAGCATAAATACTGGCATCGCAAAAAATCACAATATTATTTGAAACACTAGGCGTAGCCGCTTTTGCGGCCAAACTGGAATATGAGGTCGAAGTGGAGCTGCCGATAGAAAGTGTGAGGCTAGTGGAGGGCAAGTGATTCCATGCATTCACCGCGTCGCTTAGCGCTGCATTCAAGGTGCTGGTTGATACGCTGCTGCAGGCAGACCAGTCGTAATCGATGGTAAGACCGGAAGTTTGCCATCCTGAAGAGGCGAGTTTTGCGGAAGTAGAGTAGATGAGAGTAAATGCCTGGCTAGTGCTGGGAGCTATGGCCGCAAGAAGCGCGATGATTCCTATGAATTTTACATTAAGTTGTTTGA
>CAIPTA010000106.1 GCA_903867855.1 Oligoflexia bacterium
ATCAGAGCGCCCATGACGAACAATTTTCAAGAGCACTTTTGCATGAGCCATTTTCTCGGCCTGCACATAACTAAAGGGCGGCAACCAGGCGAGGTCGATATTGCCACTCCGCATGGCTTCGATGAGAGCAGTATAGTCGGTGGCGACGAATATCTTTACCTTCACTCCGATATGACTTTCAAAATAATCGGAGAGCGCCTTGCTCTTGGTTTCCATGGAGGCTGCATTCTCTGCGGGATTAAATCCCATCACAATTTCTGTTTTCTCGGCCGCGACCACGCTTGCGCTATACAAAAATAGAAGGAGGATAAACTTCATTAGTGACCAGAATTTGGCTGCGGTTTCGCATTCCAGATCGTGAGCATGATGAGTGCGCCGAGAATCGAAAACGGAATGATGGAGAATACCCATATATGAGCGTCTGCGGCTTGGTGGCCAGCGGTGGCGATTCCATCCCAACCATAGGTTTTTAGGATCCAGCCGAGCCCAAAGCCTGTAAAGCCGGAGGCGATATACTGCACGCCATCAAGCATGCCTGCTGCTGTAGCTGCGGCCTTGCGTCCGCCAAAGTCCATGGAGGCAGTGCCGGAAAGCATTCCGTGCACCCCAAAAATCCACATGCAGCAGAAGCCAATCAAAAGCGCTGCGAGCATGGGCGAGGAGGCATAGCCGAGCATCAAAAGAGCAATAACTTGTCCGATATAGAAAATAAAGGCAACGGGCGGACGACGCGATTGAAATAATTTATCTGACATCCATCCGCACAAAATTCCCCCAAGAATGCCGCCTATCGTGATTCCACCGCTAGCCACAGAAAATTCTGCCGTCGTGAATCCTTTGCCATGCACTTCTTTTAGAAATTCTACGAAGTAAAGCAAGAGCCCTTGGCGTACAAAGCCCGTGCAAAATTCTGCCGCCGCAATGGTGAGCAAAATGGGGTTAGAGAAAACTTTTTTCGCGATATAGGAAAAATTCACAGGTGTTTCGTCTCCTGCAGAGGCGTCACCTGTATTGAAGTTTTCATGGCCAGCATCGGCTGGTGTATCTTTTACTAAAAAGTAGTCTACGCAAAACATGGTGAGCATCGCGAACGCTGGTATAATGAAAATCCATTGCCACCCAAAGCGCGCGAGGATCCACGCCCCCACTTGCATGGCGAGCCAATAGCCGCCGGAGATCATACTGCCGAAAATACCGCCAAAAATTCCGCGCTCGCGCACGTGGAACCAGCTCGCGTTTACCTTCACCACGGATAGTGCGCCGAAGCTTTGGAAATACATGTTCACAGCGTAGAGGAGCGACATGCCCACGATAATTTTTGTTTGCCATCCATTAAGAAATAATGCGCCAATAATCAGGTTCAGGGCTGCTGCGCCTACGGCGCCTATTAGAATGGCTTTTTTCCCACCGATGCGATCCGCGAGCGGGCCATTGAATATTACGCTGAGAGCGTAGGTCCAAAATCCTGCCGTCGCTATGATTCCCATCTCTGCCTTATCGAGATGAAACAGGTGACCCAACTCACCCTTCACTACGTTGAAATTGTAGCGGCCCATATAAAACGTGGCGTAGGTGAGCCCGAGGGGAAACCAATTAAAGAAGCGGCGTTTACGGTAGGCTTTTGAATGATTTATGGTGTCTTGCATGGCGCTCGCGACTCTATCGGGAGCGCCCGCGACTAGTCAAGTTACGAAACGGTCAGTTTGCTTTGCATGCTCTCTAGAAACACCACGTCTGGATTATTGTGCACTGCCCAACTTAAGTGAAAGTCGCTCGTAAAGAGGCCAACTAGGTTTTTAAGCCGGTCCTCTGCGAACTGGAGCGTGCCTTTTACGGAGTAGGGATCAGGATTGGCAGTGCGACCATCTTTATAGCGAATCCAGCGCGCATGCTTAAAGGGTTGCGGACGCAAGCGCACTTCCACATTGTATTCATCTTTTAAGCGATAGAGGAGCACATCGAATTGCAATTGTCCCACAGCGCCGAGTAGTGGATCTTGATCCCCCACTTTAGGGTCTACAAAAAGCTGAATCGTGCCTTCTTCGCAGAGTTCGGAGATGCCCTTTTGCAATTGCTTCCGTTTTAAGGGCTCGGCGAGATCCACTTTCACAAAATGCTCCGGGCTAAACTGCGGGATTCCGGAGAACTCGATTCTCTTGGCGCCGGTATAGAGCGTATCACCAATTTTGCAGGTGCCGTTATCGTGGAGACCAATAATATCTCCCGCATAGGCCACATCCACGGTTTCCCGGTCGCGAGCCATGAATTGAGCCGAGTGGGAGAGTCGAATTTCTTTACCGAGACGAGCATGTTTCGCATACATGCCGCGCTCAAATTTTCCGGATGCGATACGCAAGAATACCACGCGATCGCGGTGGTTCTTATCCATATTGGCTTGGATTTTAAAAATGAAGCCGGAGAAGAAATCGTCCTCTGGGTTTACGATATCTCCGCCGAAAGTAGTTTGCGCAAAAGGCGCAGGGGCCGTGTCTACAAAGAGTTCTAAGAAAGCGCGCACTCCGAAGTTAGTGCGGCCGGAGCCGAACATTACGGGAGTAACATTCGCATCTAAAAAGCTTTGGCGCTCGAAAGGGCCAATGGTGCCATCGATGAGTTCCATGTCTTCCACAAGTTGCGCATGGAGTTCTTCGCCGATGAGTTCACGGAGCATCGGATCTTGCACAGAATCAAAACTTTTTTCTTCCGCTTCGCCAGTGGCAAATCCTTCATCAGTGAAGAGAATGATTTTTTTCTTTAGACGATGGTAGATCCCTTTAAAGTTTTTCCCCATGCCGATTGGCCAGGTGACGGGATTGCACTGGATATTGAGCACTTTTTCAATTTCGTCCATCAATTCAAATGGCGAGCGGCCTTCGCGATCGAGCTTATTGATGAAAGTAAAAATTGGCGTGCGGCGCATGCGGCACACTTCGAAGAGTTTCTTCGTTTGTGTTTCTACGCCTTTGGCATTGTCCAAAATCATCATCGCAGAATCTACGGCAGCAAGCGTACGGTACGTATCTTCCGAGAAATCCGCGTGACCTGGCGTATCGAGGAGGTTGATCCGTAAATCGCAAAAATCAAATTGCATCACCGAAGTGGACACAGAAATTCCGCGCTCTTGTTCGAGCTTCATCCAGTCGGAACGGGCAGAGCGCCGCTCTTTTTTGGCCTTTACTTCGCCGGCTTCGTGAATAGCACCGCCGTACAGCAGGAGCTTTTCCGTCATCGTGGTTTTTCCCGCATCGGGGTGGGAAATAATCGCGAAGGTTCGACGGCGCTCGATTTCCTTACTATCGTTGGTGGAAAGTGTCATAGATGGAATTTGTATACATCAAATCGGGTGGGGCTGACCAGACCTTGTGCGAAAAACTCCTCGGCGTCTATATTGGCCAATGTATCCGATTGGACTCACTACGAAAGCTATTGATAGCGGCTGTACTTAAGCCTAAAATTGAAGGATGGGTAGGCTCGGCTTATTGGCCATTATTTCAATCTTTTCATTCAGCATCAGCTCTTTTGCGGGTTCACCTTTCACTTGTGGGCTTGATGGCTCGCAGGATTGTGGCACTAGCGTGCAAATGAAAAATGATAGCATCCAGAAAATGCAAGATGCGATGGCTATCAATGCAGGCACTACGATGTGGATGCTAGATTCCACCGGCACAACTTGCTATCAGATTACGAATCAAAGCGCTGGCTCGAATCCCATCTTCGTTCCCAATATGACTTCCACGCTAGCCGCAGCCCAAAATGATTTTTCGAAGATCGTTGCGAGCGAAAAGAGTGGTTGCTCTCCCGCTACTGCGCTTTGTGTGAAAGCATTTCCTCCTGCAAAATGTTCTACAACTCCCCCAACAGCGGGAAAGTGCGGCGCTGCCAGCGGATCCAATTTCGCAGCTGCGGCCGACCTGAGTGCCTCCTCTAGTCTCTGTAATGGCGGCACGCCTTCGCCGGCAAGTTTTTCTGGGTCGGGACCCTGGAGCTGGAGCTGTGTGGGCACAGCCTCTACAGATTCGAGCTGTACGGCAAGTATGGGAGCCGTGAATGGCCTGTGTGGCGCGGCAAGTGGCGGTGTCTTTGCTGATGCTACGACGCTCTCGTCTGCTGCTTTATGTACTTCGGGCAATCCATCCACAAAAAACTTTTCCGGAAGTGGGCCATGGAGCTGGACGTGTAATGGAGCCAATGGCGGTTCGAATAGCTCCACGTGTTTTGCGAATGGCCCATGTCCAGCCCCTTATAATTATACCCAACTTACCGGCCTAGCACAGTGGAACCCTATTAATACTGTGAACCCCAATGCCGTGTTTCCTGTGTGCTGGGCGAAGATCTTTGATGCGTATCGATGTCAACCGAGTCTCACGGCCAATGCCGACGGTACCTATACCTATCAAATGGGCATGGGTTGTGTGCAACCAGTTTGCGCCAAGCAGGGTGGAACTTGGACCATTACCGCTCCTTCCGGAGTGAACTGCACCCTAGCGTTAGACAGCGGAAATGTGAATTTTTCGAATGGAGCTGTTCAAACGTTCAATTGGAAAATAAATACTGTATTGGGAACTTCGCAGAATTTTACCGCTAGCTGGAGCTGTATTTTTAAGGACCTTCCGACTGCCCTGAACGGCGTGAATGATTCAAATAACGTTACAGTGAATCATATGATTAATCCTTGCAGTCCATAACCGCAATTGCATGGACATATGTCCGTTAGGACACATTTGGATACCAATGAAATTTATTGATGGTATCGAGTGGTCGGCGTTAAAATGAAAGATGTAATGCATTACTTAAAGCATCAAATTATTTTTGCCATTTTGCTATCCTCGGGTTTTATTCCCATGGCGATGGCTACGGGGGCGGTGGTTTGCGCAAGCGGGCAGGCTTGTACGGATAAGCAGATGCAAATGAAAATGGATAAGGCTCAGCAAGGGGCCCAAGATGCTATGGCCCTCGCGGGGAATACTACGATTTGGATGTCAGATAGCACCGGCAGTTCTTGCTACCAAATTCAAAATAATACAGCGAACATGCTGTGGATTCCGAATCTGAATTCCACTGTGAGCAATGCCTCCAGTGATTTTACTAAACTTGCGGCGAATGATAAAACTTGCAGCGGTTCGCCAATTTGCGTTCAATCGGTGAATCCCTCTAATTGTGGCACGCCTCCTCCTCCCGCTCAGATCAGCGGATCTTGCGGAACGGCGAGCGGAGCAGCCTTCGCCGATGCGAGCGCCTTAAATTCTGCCCAGCTTTGTGGATCTGGTAGTGCTTCGGCTATTTCCGGATCTGGCCCTTGGAGTTGGAGTTGTCTTGGTGCCAATGGTGGATCTGATGCTAACGGTTGTAATGCGAGTCTGGCGGGTAATGACGGGGTTTGTGGCCCGGCTGATGGCCAGTACTTCGATGATATTGGTTCTGTTACTATTGCTGGCCTATGCAATGCAGGAACAGCCACTCCAGTGGGAATGAAGCCGAATGGCAAGCCCTGGGGTTGGAATTGCAAAGGTAAGAATGGGGGCAAGGATGCAGCTTGTACGGCGATTCCAGGAAAGACCCATGGTTGCCAGTGTTTCTGCACCGCCTCTGATGGAAGTCATAATTATTTCCCAGCGGGATCCGTTCCAGATACGAACGGTGCCTGTGATGACAATCAATGTAACTGCACTGGAAACTCAGAGATTGTTTACTTTGCTTGTGGCGCAGCGAACGGAAAAACTTATTCTAATGTAAATGCCACCACCTCCGCCGGGCTTTGTAGCGGTGGAACTGCTGTAACTGTGGCTCCTTCTGGCAATGGCCCCTGGAGCTGGGTATGCAAAGTGAGCTTCTTACCTACTGCGGCTGGTAGACAAGTGAGCTGCGGAGCTAAGCAAGGTCCCTAAGAAGAAGGATTAATTCTTCTGCACTTGTCGTAGTAAAGTTCCAATTTGTTTTTTCATCTCTAGATTGTCTTTTTGCAAAGTAACTAGCTGCTGCTCTAATTCCTTAATACGATCTTCATGATTATTGGTGATCGCTAAGAATTTAGCCTTTAGTTCTTTGATCGCTTCAATGGCGATGGCCACAAGGTTTCCATATTGCACATGCCAGTGGCCAGCTTCCCGCATGTCTACCAGTTCCGGAAATTCTTTGGCCACATCTTGAGCAATCAAGCCGATGCTAGCGAGGCTCGTTTCTTTCCAGCGAAAATAAACTCCGTTGAGACTATCTAATCGATCCAACACCGACCCACGAGAGGAAAGTGGCTCAATATCTTTTTTCAAGTTCCGATCGGAGAGGTAGTAGAAAGAACCAGAGGCCACAGTTCCTGATCCTGTGGCAGGGCCAACTTGAAGAGTGTAGGCGGGAGCCACTGCGCTGAAATTACCAATGCCCACATTTCCATTTTGATCGATGCGCATTCTCTCTTGAGATCCTACTGTGCCATTGCCCGTGGTGGCGAATGCGATGGCTGAACCATTGGCAGAATCACCCCAATTTTCCGTGGCATAAAAATTAACTCCACCCGCGCTTCCCGTATATTTGGAGGAGCCGTACCCTTCGATTTCGATCACGCCAGAAGTGTCGCCACTCTGTAGGCCTGAGGGAGAAGCCGCAGTGCCTCTGGCAGAACGCAAAGAGAGCACTGGAAATACATTCACTCCATTTTGAAATGCATCCAAAAGAATGCGGGTTTTAGTGCCGTCGCTATTTCCGAGGTGTAGCATCGTGCCGTTTATATTGCCGCCCTGTGGCGGTAAACTAGCCGCATTACCACTAATTTCTACGGGTGCGCTTGGCGTGGCTGTGCCGAAGCCAATATTCAGTGTGCCTGGATCTTGATACATCGTGGACGCACCAATGGTGCTGGAGGTTAACCAAGCAGCAATATAATTCGGTTGTCCGGTGCCCATGCTTGCGCTTCCTGATTGAGCAGAGCAGCTCAAAATTTGGCCGCTCGCATTCATCTTCGTCACGTTCACAGTAAAGAATCGATAGAGGTGTTGCGGCCCGGAGGAATTCCCAGCGCCGCCAGATTGCAGCCAATCCACTTGCACAAAAGCAAGACCGGTAGAGGCTGATCCAGGTGTCCACTTCTGCAGTTTTGTTTTCGCGTCAGTTCCCGCACCACCAATAGTAATACCATTTAGGATTACGCCACGGTTGCCATAGGGTTGGCCAACCGTAAATACTGGGGTGGAAGCTCCATCATACACGCTCGTGATGGTGGCGCCTGTGGATGGGTTCGCTAAAGCAGCAGTATATTTTGGTAGTAGAGTTCCACCATCGGCCACGGCTCCACTACCAAAGGTATTCGTGCAGGCGGCGGTGCTGGTGAGCGTTGCGGATAGATCGCTCACGAGAGTTCTCGCGTCGTCCTGTGCTTGCAAAGTTTTTTGCCCGAGCGTACCGCCGCGTATCATCGATATAATCGCATAGGTGGCAACAGAGAGAACTCCAACTGCAACCATCACTTCTAAAAGAGAGAATGCTCGTGAACTAATTTTGTTTTTCATATCCTGTAATCATCTTAGTGATACCTAAGATTTGCAATTAGAATTCCTAATAACAATCCATTTAGCGGATTGAATCGGCCACTGCCTATCTAGACCTAACTGACTTAAAAATACTCCGGATTGATTCTCGGGTCGGCAATAAAGCGGGTTATATTCTTGCCCCGAATCATGCACTGTGTTTTTTGATAGCGTTGCGCTTCCTTGGGCAGCACGGTGAAGCCGAGTTTTTCATAAAAACTAGGACCAATATCTGCATACAAAAATAGCACTGCTTCCGGATCTGCGGATTCTAAAGTGTGCACTACATTTTGTACTAAATGGGAGGCATAACCCTTTTTCCGGAGAGCTGGTGAGGTGGCAATGGAGCCGATGCCAAAGATATGCTCTCCCAAGGCGTAGACTATTAGCGAACTTAAAATTTGATCGTTCTCTTCAAGCAAAAACCATTCGCCCGTTTGATATTTTACGGAATGGCGACATTCCTCTAAATATTGACGAGTATTTTTTCCTTCCGACCAAACATCAAAGCCCATCAAATAGATTTTTTGGAGATCGTCTGGGGTGGCTGTGCGAACAGAAAAATCATTCACGAGCGATACACATCTCTGGCACTGGCCTGATCCGTGGGCATAATTAGAATTTCTTGGATATTTACATGCTGTGGCCGAGATAAGCTCCAGAGCACGGCCTCCGCAATATCCTGCGGCTGCAGGGCACGCATGCCTTTATATTCTGCTGCAGCCTTGGTTTCATCGCCCTTATAGCGAACGAGAGAAAATTCCGTTTCTGATTTGCCCGGCTCGATATTCGTGACACGTATGCCGCTGCCTAGGGTATCAATTCGCATCGCTTCAGTGAGGGCAGCCACCGCGTGCTTGGTGGCCGCATAGACATTGCCCTTCGGGTATACTTCGCGCCCAGCCACAGAGCCGATATTCACGATATGACCACTTTTTTTGGCAATCATGTGCGGGAGGATCGCACGAGATACATAAAGCAATCCTTTTAGGTTGGTATCAATCATGGCGTTCCAGTCAGCCAGTTCACCTTCCTGTATCGTATGTAAGCCAGCAGCTAAACCTGCATTATTTACCAGTACGTCTAAATTGCTAAGTTGGGAATGAAATGTTTTTGCGAAGTTGGCTACGGCATTCGAATCCTGAATATCGAAACTCGCAATTTCTACGCTCACGCTGCCTTTGGCGAGTTCTGTTTGCAGGGCCTTTAGGCGTTCGATTCGCCGGCCTGTAAGAATCAAAGTAAGTGGGGCCTTCCATTCTTGCGCGGCTAATCTCGCAATGGCTTCGCCAAATCCGCTGGTGGCACCTGTAATCAGAATTGTACTTTGTTTGTGTAGCATCATTTTTTGAGTCCAAAGCGTTTGAAAATTTCTCGATTGATTTCGAGAAAGCTATTCTGGAAATGATATTTATCGAGCAAGCTCTCATCCCAATTTCCCAAAAAAGCTGCAGCAATAAAGAGCGCTTCAATGGTGGCTAGGCCAGCCTCAGGATCATTTCCCTCTTTGTTGCGCCGTGGATAGGCGGTAACAAAACCATCGGGGATTCTAGCCAGACGGGGCAAAGGGCGCGCCACACGGGCTAATGCTCCCTCCACTTTGCGCCAATTGCAATCGATGAGCGCCACAGAATCTAATTTCTCTTTGCCTAATTTCGAGAGGCACTCTCCATCAATATGCAAAAGTAGGGCAGCAGAGAATGCTGGTATGGGAGCCTGACGCTGAAAATAGCGAATTTTGAAATCCTGGCGGGCCTTCTGAGGGAGAATCGTACATTTTCGGGGATTCTCTTTTTTATCCATGAGGATTTCATATTGCATGGGAGATTTATGGCTCGGGAAGATTCGGAATGTCAACTGCTCCGATAATTTCACTAAGTTGAAGTGGAGGGCGGCTCACAAAGGGCGTGGCACGAATCGGGCAGGACTCCAGATCACAGATTTTGCAATAGTTTCTGCCACAAGGGTCGATGTGAAATTCGAATTCACTATCTAGAAAATGATTGGAGACAAGTCGTTTTTCTAAGGCATCACTGAAATCGTGGGTTTGGGCTACTGTCCAAAATTGAGGCACAACCAGATGCCCATCCACATGGATACTTCGCCCGTTCCGCATCACTCGGATCTTGTGCGCTCGAATAAAGCCGGGCACACGAGCTTCTTCGAGCGCGTTTAGTATGTTCTTTAAGAGTTTGGGGTCAGCAGCATCCACGAGGCCATTCATGGCACTCTTCACCACTGGCAAACCAGTGCAGGCGAGAATGATAGCCATCAAAAGTGCAATGGCAGGATCGAGCCATTGCATGCCCGTATACTTCACAATTGTTAAAGCCGCCATCATTCCGGCGAAAACCAAAAAATCACCGAGCACATGTTTGCCATCGGCGATAAGAGCCATGGAAGCCGTTTTCTTGCCCACATTTACAAGATGCAAACCGAGTAGACCGTTGGCAAGGCCAGCGATGGCCACCAAGATAAAGCCATGACCAAAATGCACAGCATAGCTACCATGAATCATCGCACTAATCGCCTCATAGGCAATCATGAACGAGGCGAAAATAATCAATCCGCCTTCGAAAACTGCAGTAACAAACTCAAATTTTCCGTGTCCATAAGGATGTTCATCATCCGGTGGTTCTTGAGCTGCTTTCACCGCATAGATCATAAAGGCAGCGCTCACCACATTCACTACGCTCTCCAGAGCATCAGAAAGAATCGCCACAGAATTGGTGAGGTGATAGGTATAAAATTTCAGCAAGAGCACGAGACTTCCCACAACGAGGGAGAGCACGCTGGTGCGAAGGCGGATATCGGCGAGGCTTGGCGTATTTCTCATGGCCTATTTTCTATTCTTTTTGGTTTGATCGCAAGTAGAGCACTGCGTTTATTTAGAATTTCGGGAAGCCTTATCTTATGCACTTCAAGACCCGCCTGCGTACAGCCATCTTTGGCGATGCGGCTCACGGAATAGCTTACGAGGCGTGCCTCAGGAAAAAGCAAATCTGCCGCAAGTTGGAAGATAGGGGGCTGCCAAGCTTCAGGGTTTGATTTGGGAGAGAAGGGGTCAAAAAAAATCGCGTGGAAGCTTTCACCGCTAGCTTTCAGTTTTTGTAAAACCGGCTCAAAATCTCCACATATCAATGTGGCAGAGAAATTTTTACATTTGTATTCCCGATTCTTTACTAGTTCCCGCAGCTCCTGACCTGCCAGCCCTTCTTCGATAAATTTTTCTGCGCCAGCCAAATCTCGTTCGATCGTAAAAAATTCAATTTCATTGTTCGGCAGCGACTCCGCTATTTTTGCGGCTTGATGCAAATTAGTACCAAGGCCGAGACCCAGCTCGAGGATGCGAAACTGCTTGCTAGCGTAGAGCCAAGGATTTTCTTTTACGCCTGGCGCGAAGAATACGGCGTCTACTTCCGTGTTCGCTGCATGGCGAGATTTATAGCACTCGCCAAACTTCGCATCGAAGAGGGTGCTGCTGCCATCTTTGGTTTGTTCTACCCGAAATCGCATGATGGGGAGCTTATAGCATGAAGGCGCCTCAGCTGTTATACTCAAAAGCGTTGTGACTATTCTGATTTATCTTCTATCCTTTTTTTGTGCCTATGCCGAGGCGGCGGAAATTCCGCTTAGCCTGCTCACGAAGCATGGCCTACATAGTTATCTAGAGCCACAGCGTTCGCGCCTGCTGGTGGAGGGAGCCAATCCTGATGCCCAAAGCCTATTTCTTCTAGATGTGCCCTATGCCCTCGTGCAGGGCCAATTTGTGGGCTTGCCGGAGCCCCTCCTTGTGAAGGGTTCAGAAATTCTTTTCCCCATGCAAACAGCCGAGCTCTATCTCTTTCCCTTGCTGAGCGAGACTGAGCGGAAATCTTTAGCCGCCGAAGTGCAGTCTCCAAAAGTAGACGTAAACAAAGGCGATCCACGCTGCAATTCAGTGCGGGCGGTGAAAAAAGTTTTTATTGATCCGGGTCACGGTGGAAATGATTTGGGCACAAAGTTTGGAAGTCTTTTCGAAAAAGATATCACCTTGAAATTTGGAATTCTGGTTGCGGAAGAGCTGCGGCGGCGCGGATTCACGGTGAGTTTTTCTCGCACAAAGGATGTTTATTTACCTCTTGATATTCGCTCTACGCTCGCCAAAAAATGGGATGCAGATCTCTTTGTGAGCATTCATATGAATAGTGCTCCTTCGAAAGATGCGCATGGCACAGAGACCTATATCTTGAGTGCTGACGGAACGGATGCGGAGGCGCGCAAGCTCGCCTTGATCGAGAACTCGATTGTACAAAAGGCGAGCTCCAAACAAAGTGCGGTGCAGGATATTCTCTGGGATATGGAGCAAACCACGTATTTGCAAGATAGCGCCTTTCTTGCGTCGTATATCCAGAAACAGGTAGTGCAAACTGCGCACGAATTTCTTCATGCGAAGAAGATTGAATGGAAAAATCGCGGTGTGCGGCAGGCCCCTTTTTTCGTGTTAAGCCGTGCAGCTATGCCTGCCGTGTTAGTAGAGCTTGGTTATCTCTCTAATGCGCAGGATCGTAAGCTACTCACGGATAAAAACTTTCAAGAGAGTCTCGCCAAGGCAGTTGCGAACGGTGTAAAACAGTACGAAGAGGCATGCAAGGCTCACTAATCGCTCAGGAGAATTTGGAATTATGGCAAAGAAAAAACCAGCGCCAAAAAAAGACGCCCCCAAAAAAGGCAGAATCAAAAAAGTGATCGATCAGGCCCGCGAGCCACTCACCTTACTAGAAACTTTGAAAGAAGAAGGTATTGCCAACGCCGCAATGTTCTTGAGTATGGCGGGAGCCATGGCAAGCGGAGCCGCGAAGAATTTGCGGGTGGATCATTTGCGTCCACACTTGAGAGAGCTCGTGCAATCGCTTGGTTTTGCCACTCGCTCTGAAGTGGAAAAGCTTGAAGAACGTATCGAAGAGTTAGAGGATCGCTTGGCTTCGGTGGAGGCGGCTCATTCCCATCACCACCACGACGACGAGTAGACTTCGAAAAATTCCCAGCTGCTTTGTTGCCCTTCCTCGCGTCCCGTTCCAGCGGCCTTAGTGGCCGCTGGAACGGTTACACTCGTCGGTCGCCGCGCCTCTGGAAATTTTTCGAAGCCTACCTATGGGTAGTAGACTTCGAAAAAACTCAGCAGTCGCGTGATATGTGAGGGAGCCTAAAACCTATTTAGTGTCTTTTGCTTCAGCTTTTTCAGATTTTTCTTCGTGCTCATGTTTTTCGTGATGATGCTTCATCATTGGGCATTGACCACCGCAGGCTTCGTCGCAGGCTTTCATGGCTGCGTGCATTTGTTTCATGCAGTCTTCTTGAGCAGCGTCAGAACGAAGGCAAGCCGAAAGCTTGTCGTACATATCTGCCATTTTCGCTCTTTGGTCTTTCGTCATCGTCATTTTGCCTTCTTTGGCAGAAGCAAAATTGGTGGCGAAAAGACTCAAACAGAACATCAATAGTAGGGTTTTCATTTTTCTATCTCCTTGAAAGGCATTGGTGCCTGGAAATAGTCTAGCGAGTTTTTGCGAGATGGGCGAGGGCAAAGCCGTTAAAAAATGTTCTCGTTCGCTTCGGGAGCATTTCCATAATCGCCAGCCGACGCAAAGTCTTTGAACGTAGTATGCTGACCAATCCACGCGAGTTTGATTTCACCCGTATTACCAGCCCTGTGCTTACCGATAATGAGCTCCGCCTCATTCTTCAATTCTGGATTATCTTTATCACGGTGGATAAAGAGCACCATATCCGCATCTTGTTCGATGGCGCCGGATTCCCGCAAGTCGGAGAGCTGTGGTTTTTTCACCTGACGGTTTTCCACCATACGATTGAGCTGAGAGGCCGCAATAATTGGAATCGCTAACTCTTTGGCAAGCGCTTTGAGTCCGCGTGAGATTTCTGCGATCTCTTGTTCACGGCTAGAGGATCCACCTTTGCCGTTATTGCCAAGACCTCGCATAAGCTGCAAGTAATCCACCACCACGAGGCCTAAGCCATGTTGGCTCTGAATGCGGCGGCAACGCGATTTTAACTCCAGCAAATTGAGCGCTGGGGTATCATCTAAAAATAGGCTGCAATCATTTAGCTTGCCCGCTGCGCGCTGTAAATTTCTCCAATCTTGGTCTTGGAGGCGGCTAGCATTTTTCAATCGACCTGCATCCACTTTCGCTTCCATGGATAGAAGACGCATCGTGAGTTCGTGTTTGCTCATCTCCATCGAGAATACGGCAACACTGATCTTGGAAAATACGGTGGCATTGAGAGCTGTATTCAGCATGAAAGATGTTTTACCCATACCAGGTCGGGCTGCCACGATGATGAGCTGCCCTGGGTGCCAGCCCATGGTTTCATGGTCGAGATCTTTGAATCCGGAGGCCACTCCAGTCATCTGGGTATTTTTCGAGGCCATTTCTTGGAGATGATTAAATACTTCCAAAAGATTTTCGCTGAGCGAAGTATAGGTGCTCACCTTGCGTTCCGAGGTGGCTTCTAGAATTTTCTTTTCGGTTTCTTCTTTAAATTGGGAATGATCTTCTACGCCAGAGAAGGCTTTTTGGCTTTGCTCTGTGCATACGTGAATAATTTTACGCTCGATGGATTTATCTTTGATGATATTCGCATAGGCCGCAATATTGGCGGCGGAATACTCATAGCTTGCGAGCTCGGCGAGGTAGGGGCGACCGCCCGTTTTTTCTAATAGGCCGCCGTTGTTTAGGGCGGCAGTGAGAGTGGTTAAATCCGCAGGCTGACCACGAGAAACAAGCTCCAGGATACAGCGGAAAATTCTCTGATGCGCCTCTTTATAGAAATCTTCGGCAACGAGATTGGTTTCGTGCACGCGATCGAGGGAGCTATTATCCAATAGCACGCCACCCAGCACAGACATCTCCGCTTCTAGGCTATGCGGAGGTACTTTCCCATTTTGTGGCGCAGCGGATGCACGAGGCTCCGCTCCATAAGGATTCGTTGATGCGCTAGAACCGAAGAAATTACCAAGCTCCATTTGCTAGACCCCTCCCGCAAAGGAAATTAGAGACAGTCGAATAAAATAAGAACCAAAGCCCGAAAGCCTTGGCTCTTTTTTGTCGAACCATTTTAGAAGAGTAGTCTTACTCTACGTCGGCTACAACGGAAAGGTTTAAGTTAGCAACAACCCCTTCCATGAGACGAACAGGCACTTTGAAAGTGCCGAGTTTTTTAAGCGCGCCACCGAGCTCGATTTGCTTGCGCTCTAGCTTCAGGCCTTTTTGCTCAACGGCTTCCGCTACGTCTTGAGCAGTGATGGAGCCAAATAATTTTTGATTTTCACCAGTCTTGCGACGGATCACAATGGAGATCGCCTCTACTTGCGTTTTCAAGGCTTCTTTTTCTGCCTTTACGAGAGCAAGTTTTTTCGTAAGAGCACGTTTTTGGTGCGCTACTTGTTCTACTTGGTGCTCATTGGCTACTACGGCCAAGTTGCGAGGAAAAAGATAGTTACGAGCATATCCGTTGGATACGCGCACTACTTCACCGATGCTGCCCAAATTTTCTACGTTCTCTTTCAAAATTACGTTCATACTTCCTCATCCTTCTCATCAATACCGTCTTGCCGGCGTCTCCGGAAATCAAACCAGAGATCAAAAAATCCAAAACTTATCACCATCGGAGTGAGAAACACGATGCCAAAACCATACAGTATCAGGCGAATCGGACCTCGTATCCGGAGCGAGTCTAGAAAGAACGCTAGAATACTCATTCCTTGGAAAAAGTAAATGAGGAGTATGGGCTTTAGGAGATTATTTGCAATCGGACTGAGGTAAGGCACCTCAAATATCAAAAAAGCGAGGCAAAAGAGGGCAATCCAGACCAACCACTCCGGACTTCTCCATTTTCTGAGAAAATCGCGAGGAATGCCGCTTCTCCGTAAAAAGCCTTTTGGGTTCCAGCGAATCATGGCCACGCAAGGGATGGTGCAAAGCAGGAGTATGGCGGAAAGTAGAATACCAGGGAGCTCATCGATCAAAAGATTTGGATTTTCCGCAATTTTTTTAAGCTCTTCTAGGGATTCGGTGGCTAGATCGCCTTTTTGGGTTTCGATCAGGCGAGTAGACATTTCATGGATCGCGGACTTCAATTCAGTTCGTACAAAGGGAATCAGAGGTGCCTCATGGGATTTGGCAATGCCGAAGCCTAAAGCGCAGGTGGCGAAGAGCACAAGAAGGGCTGCAGCAGATATGGCTAACTCTGGACTCTTTTTCTTCCCTAGCAATTCACCGAGCATCAGGGCCGGCAAGCTTGCGAACAGGAAAAATCCGAGCGCACCAACGCCACCCTTGATGAGTCCGCATAGGGCACAGCCCACAAAAACCGCAATGAGCGACCAAATTCGAGAAAGCTTTTCTGTTTCAAAACCCTGACGCAAATAGAGCGCTGGTAGGGGCGCGAAAATAGAGAAAAAAACACTGAGAAAAAAGAAAGGCCCTAGCAGGCAAAGTGCGAGTTGAAATGCCCAAGAGTTCTTACGAGAAAAACTAGGGGATTCAAGTGCGTCTTGCAAGCGAAGGCCTCTTTCGAAAAATCGAGAATGGCTTACTCGTATTGATCTACTAGATCATCGAGTTTGCGAGGTGGGCGCTTCATAGCGGTAGGCGCTTTGAGCACTTCAGTGTCTTCTTTATCAGAAACATGAACGCTCAAGAAGCGAAGCACATTTTCATTGATGCGGAAGTTACGCTCTAGCTCGGCAACAAGTTCATTGTTTCCGGTATAAGCGAAATACATATAATGACCACGGCTCTCTTTTTGAATTTCAAAAGAAAGACGACGCATTCCCCAGTCTTCCTGGCTCGCAACCACGCCTTTGTGGGCTTGCACAAGACCGTCAATTTTTGTCTTGAGGGCGGTGATTTGATCTTCGCCTAGGTTTGGCTTGGTGATGATCGTTGTTTCGTAACTTGCCATAGTGTCCCTTTCAAAATAGTAGATCAAAGGCTGTATCATAGGAAAAAGCAGGAGAAAAGGGGAAAAGCTCGCGTTGCGCACTGAGCCACGGTTGAATAAGGGTTCGATATAGAATACTTTTTAGGAACACCATGAAAAAACCTCAAATTCATGCCTTGGTCTTGTCTGCCGGGAAGGGCACCCGGATGAAAAGTGAGCTCCCGAAAGTACTGCATAAAGCTGCCGGACGTTCCTTATTAAATCATGTGCTCTCTGCCTGTGCCGATGCTGGAATCGAAAGTGGGATCGTGGTGGTGGGGCATGGCCGCGACCAAGTGAAGGCAGAAATGGCTTCCCAGCAATTTTTAGCAGTTCGGGAGGCTTGGCAAGAACAGCAATTAGGTACGGGTCATGCTCTTCAAGTGGCCGCCAATCAATTTTCCAAAGACGAAGCTCTATTTTTGATTTTAAACGGAGATGGACCTCTACTTCGCGCCGATACCTTGCGGGCCATGATCGATTTTCACCTACAGAAAAAATCGGATCTCACCCTAGGAGTGATGACGCTAGAAAATCCCACCGGTTACGGAAGAGTGATGGGAGCAAAAGATCGCGCTTCGCGAATTGTGGAAGAAAAGGAAGCGAACGCCAAAGAGAAAAAGATCACTAGAGTAAATGGCGGAGTTTATCTTGTGAGCCGCGCCTACTTGGAAAAATTCTTGCCGAAGCTGAAGCCGAGCAAGCGAACGGGCGAGCTTTATCTTACGGATATTATTTCTCTCGGAGCGAAAGCGGGTAAAAAAATTTTCACCTATAGTTTTGATCCCGAAGAACTGCTGGGCGTGAATGATCAGGGGCAATTAGCCCAGGTTTCAAAAATTTTGCAGCGGCGTTTGATCCACGCGTGGATGCGAGAGGGAATCTGTTTTCTTGATCCCGAGCGCGTGTATGTGGAAGCGGATGTGAGGATTGAAAGTGATGTTGTGGTGGAGCCCAATGTGGCGCTTCATGCCGGCACGCGGATCGCAAAGGGAGCCCATCTTGAGGCCGGCGTGATTTTAAAGAATACGAGCATCGGGGAGGGGGCTGAGATCAAAGCCTACTCTCACTTGGAAGATGCTGTGGTTGGCGCCAACGCAAGCGTAGGCCCATTTGCTCGCTTAAGGCCAGGAGCCGATATCGGTGAGGATGCAAAAATTGGCAATTTCGTGGAACTCAAAAAAACCAAGCTAGGGAAGGGTTCAAAGGTAAGTCACCTCTCTTACTTAGGAGATGCTACAGTTGGAGTTGATGTGAATATCGGTTGCGGCTTTATCACCTGCAACTACGATGGTGTTTCAAAGCATGAAACGAAGGTTGGCGACGGCGCCTTTGTGGGCAGTGATGTGCAGGCGGTAGCTCCCCTTGAAATCGGTGCCAATAGTTATGTGGCTTCCGGATCCACCATCACAAGATCGGTGCCCGCAGGCGCATTGGCTATCGCGCGAGTGAAGCAAGAGAATAAAGAAGGCTATGCGGATCGCTTACGTCGCAAGCATGCGGCGGCAAAGCAGAAGGACAATAAATAATGTGCGGAATTGTTGGCTATGTTGGCAAAAGAAATCCTCAAGAGCTTATCTATAAGGGTCTGGAGCATTTAGAGTATCGTGGCTACGATTCGGCTGGAATCGCTGCTCTAAGGACAAATGGCAGTGGTGGTTATTCTACCATCGTATTGAAGACCCCCGGTAAATTGCGAGAGCTCAAAAAACAATGGCAGGAAATCGATTTCCCCTCGGAGCAAGCGATTGGTCACACCCGCTGGGCCACTCACGGCGAAGCCAATCAAGTAAATGCTCACCCTCATCGTGCGGGGGCAATTACGATTGTGCACAACGGAATTATCGAAAATCATCAGTTGATTCGAAAAGAGCTAAGCGCTGCCGGAGTTGTTTTTAAGTCGGAAACGGACACGGAATTGTTCAGTCACCTAGTGAGCCGTGAACGGGATCGCGGATTGGGTCTCTTGGAGGCTGTTCGCGTTTCTTTTTTACGATTGCAAGGAGCCTCGGCTTTCGTGGTGATGGATGAGCGCTTGCCCGGAACTCTTGTTGTGGTTCGGAATGGCTCGCCGCTCGTGATTGGTTTAGGCAAAGACGAAAACTTCGTGGCCAGTGATGTGCCTGCGATTTTAGAGAGCACGCGAGAGATTTACTATCTTGACGATAACGAGCTCGCCGAAATCACCGCCAGTAAAGTAAAAATTTTTAAAAAAACTGGCGAGGAAAAAACTTTCGATCCCGTGCATATTACCTGGAGTTTAGACGCCATCGATAAGATGGGCTATCCGCACTATATGCTGAAGGAAATTTTTGAGCAGCCAAGGGCGCTCGCAGATACTCTCAGCAGCTGGCTCGATCTGGCTAATGGCTGCTTTCGATTGGACGCCGTGAGTGTTTCTAAAAAATCGAGCAAGCCGGAGAAAAAGTATACCCATAATGAGATCGCTGGAATTTTGGCAGCAGCCACAGAAATTCGCATCGTGGCTTGCGGCACTGCGGGGCACGCTGGTCTTTATGGTTCTATTCTTTTAGAAAAAATTGCGAAAGTGCGCGCGCGCGCTGAGCTTGCAAGTGAATTTCGCTACCGCGAGCCGGTGCTAAATCCTACTGATGTTGGGCTGGTGGTGAGCCAAAGCGGAGAAACAGCCGATACGCTAGCTGCCGTGAAGCTCATGAAGGAAAAGGGCATGCGCGTTTTTGCTGTATGCAATGTTCGCGATTCGAGCATTGCGCGTGAGTGCGATGGCGTTTTTTATACGAATGCTGGAATTGAAATTGGTGTGGCAAGCACGAAAGCCTTCACCACTCAAATGGCTGTCTTTGCTGTATTGACTGGTGCCATCGCGGCTCATCGTAAGGTTTTAAGTGCGGCTGATGAACGAAGCTGGGTGGAAGCGCTCGGACGTCTCCCAAAAGTAGCCCAAGCTGCGCTTGCAGAATCACCAGCGATGGATGCTCTCGCAAAACGCTATAAAGATAAAAAAGGATTTTTATTTCTCGGCCGTGGTGCGGAATATCCCATTGCTCTCGAGGGCGCACTGAAGTTGAAGGAGATTGCCTATGTGCACGCAGAAGGATATCCATCTGGCGAGTTGAAGCATGGTCCGATTGCGATGGTGGAGCCAGAGATGGTGGTAATTGCCATTGCGCCAGAGGGTCAAGGCTTGCTGCATGCAAAGAGTGTGAGCAATATCGAAGAAGTTAAGGCTCGTAAGGGCACGCTCATGGGTATCGGGGCCGTGGAGGATGAACAGCTTAAAAAAATATCGGATAGCTATGTGAATGTGCCGGGTGTTGGCATTTCGGAACTCATCCCAATTTTGGCGGTTTTGCCACTGCAACTCTTCGCTTACTATGTGGCAGTAGCAAAAGGAACCGAAGTGGATCAACCGCGGAATCTTGCTAAGAGCGTAACCGTAGAATGAGTGCGAGATGCTGATTTGGGTATACGCCATTATCTTAGCCTGTTTAGCCGGAGTAATTACACCGCTAATCTGGTTTGCCTATTTTAAGGGTGGCGATTTTCTTTTCGAGCGGTTTGCGATTCATACCGGCTCTGATTTTTCTTCCCATATCGTGATTCTGCCTCTAGTTATTGGTATCGTAGTTTTTTGTTTATTCTACCTTGCGAGAGCCTATCGTTCCGCGGATGGATTTACCTATTTCATCTCTGATTTGCATTTCGAAGATGGTCGCCGAAAATTGCGTTACTCCCTAATGCATGGATTCTCGAGTTTCCTGATGTTGATCGGGGGAGGCATTGTGGGCGGTGAGGCATTTTGCCTTGAAGTTCTCACGGCGCTCGGATCTAGGCTTGGAATACTTTCGAAGCTTTCCACAAACCAAGTGCGAACCCTTGCAGCTTGCGGAGCCGTATCGGCGATTGCCGCGATTCTTGGAATCCCTTCGGCGGCTTTTCTCTTCGTGGTGGAACTTTTGTATGGTTGGGGAAATTTATCTGCTGCCGTTGGCTTATATGCAGTATCTGCTTTTGTGGCGGCGAGCGTATCTCGATCTCTTACGTCGCCAGGAGGGCTTCTTGGTTCCTTATTTGGCAGTGATGCAGGTTTGAGTTTAGCGATCCGTACGGATAATTTTGATCTCTCCTTGCCGGGTATCGCGTTTAGTCTAGGTGTGGTTAGCATTGCAGCCGCTCTCTTGGCCGCGTTAACGATTTGGCTCTATCGCCGCACGGATGGAGAATTTCATTCTCTCTTTGAAACGCGTAGATCGTCTGATGTGTCTCCGCAAGCGTTTGCTTTGCGTGTGGGCCTTTGGGCTGTGCTCACAGCAGTGGTGTTTGGAGTTTTTAACGAGGTGCTAGGAGTGGGCACGAATCTTCTCCACGATTCGCTCTCGGAAGGATTCCTTCCTAGTGTAGCCTTGATTGCCTTGGTGCTCCGTTTGCTTCTTGGCGTTTTAAGTTATTGTGTATTCGGCTCTATGGGCTTGATCTTTCCAGCCTTAGTAGAGGGTGGATTGCTCGGTGCTTGCCTTGCGCTATTCTTCGGTAAATTTTTTGCCATCTCCGCGGGATCCCTCGCTCTGCTCAGCATGGGCGCGTATTTTTCCGCCGTATTTGGCACACCGGTTGCGGGAACCGCGCTCGTTTTCGGCTATGCCAGTGGGGTAATGAGCGATAGTGCGGTTTTTCTATTTACTTCTTTAGCGACCAACTTTGCTGCGAGCTATCTCTGTGGACGCCTCCAAACAGATCGCTTGGCTGCTATTGGCCTCTATCGCCACGGCATTCGATTTCGTAACGGAATGTGCTTCAATACGCTCTCTAGCATTGAAGTGCGCGATGCCATGATTACGAACGTGAAATCAGTGCCACGCACAAGTTCCATTGGAGAGGCCTATAAGCAACTCATGGATTCTAAACACGCGAAACTGCCGGTGGTGGATGCCGAAGGAAAATTTCACGGAGTGGTGAGCCTTTCGGATTTCTACGGCATGGATGCTTGGAAAAAAATTGGCGATGACGCACAAATTCAAAGTTTAGTGGGCGTGGAGGAGATGATGAAGGATTCTCCTGCCTTGGTGCGCCCCACGATGAACTTAGAGGCGGCCCTTACGATGATGAGCGATGAAGAGCTTGTGCCCGTGGTTGACGATGCGCAGCTCTACTGTGGTATTTTACTGCGTTCCGACCTCGTGAATCTTTATAATAAAGAAGTTGTGAAGAAGGCATTCCGCAGGTAGATTTTCCTACCGCATGAATTACCTCACAGGACTCAATGAAAGACAGCAGGAAGCCGTAGAAGCCACTCATGGTCCGCTTATTGTGCTCGCCGGTGCTGGTTCTGGAAAAACAAAAACGTTGATCACTCGCATCGCTCACCTTATTGCGAAGGGAGCAAGCCCAAGTTCCATTCTTGCGGTGACATTCACCAATAAAGCGGCCGCGGAGATGAAGCATCGGGTGGGCACTGCGCTCGCGGAAATGCAAAATTCTTTGCACCAAGATCGCTGGGCGCAGCCCTGGATGGGATTCTCGAATCACATGCCAGAAGTTTCTACCTTCCACTCTTTTTGTGTGAAACTCTTGCGCCAAGAAACGATGGCCACGGGTCTTACGAAACCTTTCGTTATCTACGATGATGATGATCAACTCTCGCTCATCAAAAAAATCTTAGAAGAATTTGATATTAATCCCAAGGTCTCCGCGCCGAAACGATTCAAGAGCACGATTGATTCGTATAAGTGCCAAGCTGTGGGGCCAGAAGATATTGACGGCAAAGATTTTTTTGGTCCTTTCGGAGAACAGATTGCTAAGGTCTATGCCCGCTATCAACAGCTCCTCCGCGCGAGCCAGGCCTTTGATTTTGGCGATCTCATTGTGGAAGCCTACAAATTACTCAAAAATAATCCTGCAATTTTGGAGCGCTACCAAGATCGCTTCCAGTTTTTGATGGTGGATGAGTATCAGGATACGAACCGTGCCCAATATCTTTTGGTGAGTCTGCTCGCAAAAAAATATAAAAATATTTGCGTGGTAGGGGATGAGGACCAAAGTATTTACAAATGGCGTGGTGCCGATATTCGCAATATTTTGGATTTCAAGCGCGACTATCCCGATGCCAAAACCGTGAAGCTAGAGCAGAACTATCGCTCCACCCAAACGATCATTAACGCCGCCAGTGCCGTGATCCGTAATAATGCGTCTCGCTACGATAAAACCCTCTGGACAGCCAATGAAGTGGGCGAAAAAATTCGTTGGGCCACGCTTCCTGATGAGCGAGCTGAGGCGGAGTTTGTCGGCGCACTCGGTGCATAAGGCACACCCCATTGGTTTTTGATGCAACTGCAAGCCGCTGCTGTTTGAGCGTGGCACATCTGGCA
>CAIPTA010000107.1 GCA_903867855.1 Oligoflexia bacterium
ATATTTAATCACTCCAGAATCCGCTGCGGTTAAGTTGACTAACTTGCTGCGTCTGAAATAGATTTGATCGCTATGCTATTTAACTCTCTAACCTTTGTTGTTTTCTTCTCCATAGTACTCTCCCTATATTGGAGTGTCGGCTCTTGGAGTGCTCGTAAAAATTTATTGCTGGTGGCGAGCTATATTTTCTATGGTGCATGGAATCCACCATTTGCACTTTTGCTTTTTGCTACAAGCGCACTCGATTATTACTTAGGGGCCAGAATCGCCGCCGCAGAAGGATCCAAAAGACGTCACAGCTGGCTGCTACTAAGCTTAGTGGTGAACTTGAGTATGCTGGGCTTTTTTAAGTACGGTAATTTCTTCCTCGAAAATTTTGAGTGGCTCCTAAATCATGCCGGCATTGTGTATAAGGCGCCTCATCTAGATATCTTTTTACCAATCGGTATTTCCTTTTATACCTTTCATTCCCTTTCTTATACTTTGGATGTTTATCGGGGCGCGACCAAACCTACGCGCTCCCTGCGAGACTTCTTATTAGCTGTTTCGTTTTTCCCTCAGCTCGTAGCAGGGCCCATTGTTCGTGCGGCTGATTTTTTGCCTCAGTGCGAAGTGGCACCCAAGCCTCATACAAGTCGAATGATCTGGGGCCTTTTTCTTTTAACTTTTGGAATTTTTGAAAAGGTGGTGCTCGCAGACACATTGATGTCGGGCCCAGCGAATAAAGTTTTTAACTTTCCTGGTCCGATTCAAGCGCTAGATGCTTGGATCGGGGTGGTGGGCTTTTCGGGGCAGATCTTTTTCGACTTCGCGGGCTATTCTTTTTGTGCGATCGGAGCAGCATTGTGTCTTGGCTTTCATCTTAAGAATAATTTTAATTTCCCTTACTCCGCTGTTGGCTTTTCCGATTTTTGGAGACGTTGGCATATTTCCCTCTCTACATTCCTCCGCGACTACCTCTATATTCCAATGGGTGGAAATCGAGTTTCTAAGCTGCGTATCGGACTCAATGTTATAATCGTGATGTTCATAGGTGGTTTGTGGCACGGCGCTGGTTGGACCTTTGTGGTCTGGGGCTTGATTCATGGAATCTATTTGGTGCTTGAGCAGGTCTTGAGTCGGATTTTTAGGGGGCAAGTTTGGACACAGAACTCCTGTATACAATTTGTCTTGATGTTGATTACCTACGTTGCCGTATGTATTGCTTGGTGCTTTTTTCGGGCCGCCGACTTTACTTCTTGTCTGCACCTCATCGGTAGCATGTTTGGTGGGGCTTCTCAGATTGCAAACGCAATACTTTCAAATCGTGAAATCTATCAAGTTGGCTTGGTAGCGGGTGCGATGCTAAGTGTTCACTGGTATTTTAGAAGCTCCAGTTTAGAGAGTATCGTGCGCAAAGTGCCAGTTGGAGTGCTAGTGGCGAGCTGGACTGTGATGCTGTGTCTGATTATTTTAAATCAAGGAGATGGCAATGCCTTCATCTACTTCAAGTTCTAGGATGGAATTTCAACGAATGATCCCGGAGAAGTCTTGGGTAAGAATTCTCATTGCGAGTTTCATTTTGACGGTGGGATTTGCTATCGCATGGGAAGTATATGCTCGTTCTTTGGGATATCGGCCCTCACTGAATGATACATCAGATTTGTGGACGCTTCGGAGGGCCGCTGTTAAGCAGGATTCCTTGGTGATAATCGGAACATCGCGATCCTTATTTGATTTAGATCTCGATCAGATCGAAAAAGGCTTAGGGATGCGTCCGATTCAGTTGGGTCTTGTCGGCAGCAGTCCTTATCCTGTGTTTGAAAATTTGGCTAACGATGAGAGTTTTCACGGAACGATGATCGTTGACTTGCTTCCTCTGCTGTTTATGGCCCCTGCAGGGCCGCCTATGGAAATTGCAGAGAAGGCAATCAAGCGATATCAAAATCAAGCAGAGTCACAAAAGTGGGGCGAATATCTAGCCATGCTTCTCGAAGAGAAAATCGCATTTTTGAAACAAGATGATCTCACCTTATCTGCTCTACTGGATAGAGTAAGTGTTCCAAGCAGAGCATCCTTCCATCCGGCCCCAAAGCTTCCACCGTACTTTTCTACGTTAGATCGAGAGCGCAGAACCAAGATGGCGGAACAAGCAGTAACGCCGGGGCCGTTGCAAAATCGCGTAAAATTTGGTTGGCCTCCGCTCTTTTCGCCGCCACCTGCTCCTAATTGGATTTCTCCAGAGGCTTTTGGAAAAAATTTGCGGGAACTCATAGAAGCGAGGTATCAAAATATAGCATCTTTCGCAGCTAAACTCCGAGCTCGTGGGGTAAAGGTAATTTTTGTGAGATTGCCCGTAACGGGTAAAGTAAAAGAAATTGAAGATCAGACTAGTCCTCGTGCCGGTATTTGGAGCCGCATTCTGGCAGACACTAAATATCCTGGAATTTACTTTGAAGATTATCCAGAGCTGTCACAATTTCAGTGTCCTGACTGGTCACATCTTAGTGGGCCTGATTCAATAGAGTTTACTCGACGATTGGTTCCACACTTACTAGAAGCGTTGAAAAAGGATTAGTATGAGAATTTTTTCTACAACGATTGTAGCACTCATTCTTTTCTGCCCTTGGAGTACATCCTTTGCCAAGGAGCAAGGCGCCTGGTCTTTTGCTGTGTCCGGTGATTCGAGAAACTGTGGAGATATTGTGATGCCAGCCATAGCCGCAGATCTTCATAAAAAAAATCCATCATTTTATTGGCACCTAGGAGACTTCCGCAAGGGTGAAGATATTGATGACGACATCGCGCACGATAACAGGCAGAAAAAAACGCTGACGATCGAGCAGTATCGCGCCATGGAATGGCAGGATTTCATCGAGAATCAAATTAATCCATTTAGTCCGGTTCCTGTTTATCTAGCGATCGGAAATCATGAATTGATTGGTCATAGTCGCGAGGAGTATCTCCAATATTTTCATTCCTGGTTGAACCTGGGGAAAGCATCGGCCACCTACTATCATTGGATTCATCAAGGTGTAGATTTTATTTCTTTAGACAATGCCTCCCACGATCAATTTGATGCAAAACAAATGGACTGGGTAAAATCGGTGCTAGCGGCAGATGAAATAAATCCAAAAATTCATACTATCGTAGTGGGTATGCACGCCGCACTCCCCGACAGTATTTCTTTTTCCCATAGCATGAGCGAATCGAAAGATCCAAACGCAGTAACTAGCGGCAGAGAGCTCTATCAGCAGCTTCTTCATCTTCGCGGCACTGGGAAAAAGAATGTCTATGTTTTGGCAAGTCACTCGCATTTCTTTATGGAGGGCATCTTTAATACCGCCTATTGGAAGGCTCACGGTGGAGTATTGCCTGGATGGATTATTGGCACCGCGGGTGCTCTTCGTTACGCTTTACCGAAAGATGCATCGCTGGCTATTAAGTCACAAACCCATGTGTATGGTTATCTGCTAGCGAAAGTGAAAGCTACAGGGAAGATTGATTTTGAATTTCATCTTCTTGAGAAAGATGCGGTACTGCAACAAACGAAAGCAAAATATGGCGATGCGCTTGTGACCTATTGTTTCGAGCAAAACGCGATTAATAAACTCCCCGAATAGAGTAACTACACGTTAGCGCGAACTTGAATTTGGAAAAGCTAAATAAGCGGGCCCAAAGAGACGATAGTTCGATCATGGCATATAGTGGCGAATTACAAGCAGGCACAAAAATTGGGAACCTTCTTATTGAGCGACAGCTCCGCGTTGATGGCTGCGGAGAAGTATACACAGCCTTGATTCAGCCGCCTGGTATTCGCGCGCTGGTGCGGGTTTTATCTCCGCAACTTTCAGTTCCTGGACCTGGGCTCCAGCAGCTACTCGGAAAATTGCAGAAATATGCGAATTGTCGAAATCCCCATCTTGCCCAGATGGCGCCACTGAATCAGATGGCAGATCTAAAGCGTTGGCTCATTGTTACTTCAGTTGGAAATGCAAACTCGCTCGCGGAACGGGTGGCACAAAAAAATCTAACAGCACCAGCGGTGGTGGCGATCATGAAGCAGGCCCTAACCGGAATGCAATTCGCCCATAGTAATGGATTTATTCATGGCGATGTAAACCTTGAAAATATCGTGATCGGAGTGGATGGAAAAGTGAAGTTGTTGAACTTCGCCTTTGCAGGGGTTTCACTCGCGGATCGTCAAGCGAGCCTAGAGTTTCAGGCACCAGAGATTCTTTCCACAGCCCAACCCACCATGGGCTCCGATATTTTTGCCTTGGGAATTGTATTTAATAAGCTTTTTCAAGCAGTAGGGAATGGACGATTCCCTGTTGGGATTCGGCGTGTGGCTGAAAAAATGTCTACGCGAGATCTAGCAAATCGATTTACTTCCATGGCTGGCGCTCTGCAAATGCTTGGTGTTGGTTTCACAGAAGATGCATTTGAAGACGCGCAAAAAATTATTTCTCGCAACTATGAAAACACTAGAACTATTCAAATCCAAGTAGATCGAGAAATACGTCGCGCGGAAACTCGTAGTCGAATTCCGCTCCTTGTATCTCTCCTGATTTTACTTGTGCTTGGTTATGCAGGGTTTAAGAAATATAGCCCACTTTTAATGGGTAAGAATATTGGTGAGTTATCAACCACGATTACTACCCAGGCGGTGCAACTTGGAAAAACGGTAACTGGAATCGAAAAGCTGGAGGCCGCAAAAAAATTAGTGATCGATACGAAAGATGCCGCCAACGAAGAAACCAAGCGGAAGCTTGCTAGTGCCGAGGCGGCATCAGAGGGAAATGCAGTATTGAATGAGGAGCCGAAGCGGGAGCAATAAGGGCCCGCGATCGGCTTCCTTTTACGCTAGCGTGAGCTTTACGTCGATATTACCACGAGTCGCATTTGAGTATGGGCAAACTTGGTGCGCCTTTTCTACCAAACCATGAGCAACCCCACGGTCAACTCCAGGTAGAGAAACAATCAGCTCTACTTCCAAGCCGAAGCCCTGGGGAATTGGACCAATGCCAACTTTCCCGGTGATTTTAACCTCTGCCGGTAACGAAATTTTTTCCTTTGCTGCCACAAACTTTATGGCTCCTATGAAGCAAGCAGAGTATCCAGCGGCGAAAAGTTGTTCAGGATTGGTTCCGTCTCCATTGCCCCCCATCTCTTTAGGTGGTGACAGTTTTGCTTCTAACTTGTGATCAGATGCGGAGGTGTGGCCTTCGCGCCCACCCGTCGAGGTGGCTTCAGCGCGGTAAATCACTTTTTCTAGTTTTTGCATAGGGCTCCCTAAGTGTGATGACGAGGTTTTCGTTATAAATCTATCGATAAAAACCGATAATGAAAAGTATCCTTGAGAAAGAATACCAAACTAATTTTTAGAGGTGTGGCTTCGAGTAGACGCCAGAAATGACGTTTTCCGATAAGCTAGACATGACGATGAAATTATTCGTTGCTACTGGAAGTCACTATGAACAATTATTTTAGGTGCTGCATTCTGATTATTTTTTGCGCCCTATTTTTTTTCCATTCGTTGAGTCATGCGGCGGATGAAGTTCCTGCCAATCGAGTGGCAAGTATTTTTATCGCGGAAGATTTTTTAAACGAACAGCTCAAGAAATATGTAAAATCTGATTTGGTAAAGTCTCTGCAGATTAATCTCGACCCTGAAAATGGACATATTTTTCTACGTGGATTAATTCAGGTGCCCGTAGAAGAGCTCCGGGCAGTGAACTTAGATCCAAGCCTTGGTTTCTTTCGCTTTCAGGCATCAATAAAATTATCCACCACTCCAATGAGTCACCTAATCTTAGAATTCCCGCTCGCGGAAACATTTTTTTATCCCGCAAGTTCAAAGAATCCGGAGCAAGACAAGGTGATTATTCCTGTGCAGATGCTATCGCTTGCGTTAGCTTCTGCTCGTGGTTATTTGGCAGCTCTCTCTGGCGATTTCTCCGGTTTTGAACGTCGAACAAAAAAATTATCTGCGCTGCTTCATGGCTTGGATCATGCTATTGCCCATGAAAAAAATCCCGATCTACTTGAGCAGCTCAAGGATCAGCGAGAATCTACTCGTCTACAACTTGCTGCTGTGCCGATCGAGCGCAAGCAATTGGAAGGTGTAGCGAAAGAACTCAGCCACATTATGGGATTCACGGGAGAGAAAGAACTCAATCTAAACGAAGACCTTGGCGCCATGAAAAATGCATTAATCCTAAAGGTCAAGCTCTCGCAGCTCATTCCCTATTTACAGGGAGTGGAGCTAGGCGGCGTGCGTGTGCGGCATAATCAAAAAGATGGATCGGGAGAAAATTACCTTGCGGTTGATGTTAACTCCACTCTCGCCAATGAGGCTCATCCAATACCCGCTCGTGCGCCTCCACAACGCGAACCAATGAAGATTCCCCCATCGTTAATCATTCGTTTGAATCAATCTCTATTTCAAAGTTCCTTGATTGTAGAACAAGAAAAGAAATCAATGAGTTCGAAAATTCGAGATTTTAAATTAGAGCTGAAAGACGATGGTTTACATGTAACTGGCAAATATCATAGTTTCCTCTTCTCCATTCCTTTCGAAACCGTTGTTGATTTTTTAAGCACCGATGTGGATGTGTTTGAAGTGAGAATACGAGCGCTACAGGTGGGCGGAATTGATTTTAGTTTCTTAGAGAAAACGGTGTTAGAATCAATGCAACGTCGCTTGGATGAGATGCTAAAGGGAGTTTGTCACTTTGAATATGTGGGCATGGTTAATGATAAATCTCATGCCCTTCGAGTAACGGTAAATAGCAAAACATTGTTACCCATGGATGAAGATTTACACTTGATTAAGGTAGATGTTCTAGATAGCGAATTTTTGATGAAAATAGGAAGAAAATAAAATACGAGGATAATATGAAAAATAAGAAACCAAAAATAACAGGCCCACTTTCTCTATTAAGTATGCTCTTGTTTACGGCATGCGGCGGAATGAATTACACAAAAACTGTAGACCACGTAGACATTCAAAAATTTATGGGCACCTGGTACGTAATTACCGGCAGAACTAGTTTCCTAGAAGAAGGCGCTACGAACTCTGTGGAAAAATATACTTGGAATGAGGCTGATCAAAACATTGATATCGATTTCAGTTTCCATAAAGATAGTCCCACTGGCCCTTTAAAATCAATTCCCCAGAAGGCCTGGATATTTAATTCGCAAACAAATGCGCATTGGAAGGTGCAGCCATTCTGGCCACTCAAATTCGACTATCTAGTGGTAGCAATGGATCCTAACTACGAGTGGACTGTGATTGGAGTGCCAAGTGGTTCTTATATTTGGATCATGGCTCGTACACCTGAAATTTCTGATGCAAAAATGGCAGAAATTATGAGCACACTACAAGCAGTGGGTTACCCTACTGACGGTATGTCTAAAGTTATCCAACAGTGGAAATAAAAAAATCTACTTGGCCCTCGCTTCTCCAAGATGATAAAAAATAGCAGGGGAGGCGAGTTTGAAAAAGAGTAGACTGGAAGCATTTAGCGATGGAGTGATGGCGATTCTTATCACCATCATGGTTTTAGATTTTAAGGTTCCATCCGAGGCTAGTCTTGCCGCCCTTTGTTCCTTGGCCCCCGTTTTTTTAAGTTACGTATTGAGCTATATTTATCTGGGAATTTATTGGAATAACCATCACCACCTGATGCAGGTTGTGCACAAGGTGAATGGGCCTGTGCTTTGGGCAAATCTGCACCTTCTATTTTGGTTGTCTTTGATTCCCTTTGTTACAGCTTGGATGGGCAATCATCACTTTGAGGGGATTCCAGTGGCAGTATACGGTGCAATTCTACTTTTCTCTGGAACGGCCTATTATATTCTCACGAGATGTTTGCTAGCTATTCATCAAGCTGATTCGCCTCTTGCGAAAGCGGTGGGTAGAGATGGAAAGGGAATTATTTCTCTTTTAGTCTATTCAGTAGCCATTCTTCTTGCGAACTTTCACTCGTGGATTGCTTGCTCGCTTTATGTGATGGTGGCTTGTATGTGGTTAATTCCTGATACGAGAATCGAGCATGTTTTAATGGATGATCCCACAGGAAAATTAGAATGAAGCCTATGCATAAGCCCTTACTGCGTGGACACTTTCACCAAGCGGCTTTTTTTATTGCGCTCGGCGCTTGTATCCTTTTGCTCTATCATTCTAAATCTTCAATTGCCTTCTTTTCTGCTGCGATATACTCGGCCGCATTGCTTACATTGTTTGCCGTGAGCGCTCTGTATCACCGACCACACTGGGAGCCTAAAGCGAGGGCCCGTATGCGCAGATTAGATCATGCCGCCATTTTCGCGCAGATCGCTGGATCTGCGGTACCGATTGCCTTGGTTGGCGTGGGCGGGAAAGCTGGTGAATCTCTCCTCACTGTAATTGGAATCGGTGCAGTCGTGGGAATTATGCGCTCGCTAATTTGGATTACTGCTCCTAAGTGGCTTTCCACAATTTTGTATATTGCGGTGGGCTGCCTATCCATACCGTTTTATCCTGATCTACTCCGAGGATTGGGCACAGGCGGACTTCTTTTACTCCTCTATGGCGGAATAATTTATTTAGTTGGTGGTATAGTGTATGCCATTAAGAAGCCAAATCCTTGGCCCCAAATATTTGGCTATCACGAGATCTTTCACGTTCTCGTTGTTATCGCTGCGGCTTTTCACTTCCTGGTGATACTGCGCCTAGTGAACTAGTAATTGATTCGAGCTGTTTTCTTTGTTCCGGGGTAAAACTATTCGCAAAAGAGGCTGGGTCTCGTCTCGCAGCATCCACCATTTGCATCATCTTATCCGGGTCGCCGTTCGATTGTTCTACGAGCTTATTGAAAACATCCGCTGCTAACGCATTGATCTTTTGTTGCTCTGCTGGATCACTCGTTATTTTCTTTGCCTGCTCGGTAGCGGGCCCACTAGGGTCTAAAAGCAGCGCCTCCGTTTGTTTTCTCGCAGACTCTGTTGCGTCCTCAGCTGCGATTGCCGCGGTTGAAAGGAATGTTAGGCAAGCCAGCATGGAAAGAAAATGCATAATTTAAACCCCCGACCCTTCATTTTATCACAATTTGGAAGGAGGGAGAGAGTGTCTACTTGGACACAGTCTTATGCGAGCTTAACTCGGACTTGAGGCGATGAAGGTCAATTTTATTTTCCCAGAAAGAAATAAAGATCGCGGCTACAGCGTTGCCAATAAAATTGGTAATAGCTCTCGCTTCCGACATAAATCGATCCACGCCTAAAATTAGAGCCAGACCCTGCACAGGAATTTTGGGAATAACGGCAAAAGTAGCAGCAAGAGTGATAAAGCCCGCTCCTGTAACACCGGAGGCTCCCTTAGAGGTTAATATTGCTACTGCGAGAATTGTGAGTTGGTCTCTCACTGTGAGCGGGATATTCAGCGCTTGCGCCACAAATAGGGTGGCCAAGGCTAGATAAATGTTTGTGCCGTCTAGGTTGAAGGAATATCCAGTGGGCACCACCAAGCTAACGATAGATTTTTCACAGCCTAATCGCTCTAGCTTTTCCATAAGCGGAGCGAGGCCGCTCTCGGAAGAGGATGTTCCCAAAACGGTGATGAGTTCTTGCTTTAAATATCGTAGTAAATAAAAAATATTGCATTTTGCAAAATAGGCAATGGGCCCTAAAACAAAAATTACAAATAAAGCGCAAGTAAAGTAGAAGCAGGCCATCAGAGAAAGTAGTGGTCGCAGCGATGCGATTCCAAATTGGCCGATGGTATAGGCCATCGCACCCGCGGCGCCTAAAGGCGCTAGCTTCATGAGAATGCGAAAGATTGCAAAAATCACTTTTGAAAATGACTCTAGGATATCTAGGAATGGTTCTGATGCCTTGCCAATAGCGTTTGCGGCAAAGCCAAATAGCGCAGATAGTAAAATCACTTGTAGCAAATCACCCGAGGTACTAAACGCATCAGCGAAAGATCCGGGAATGATATGTAAGATAAACCCAGTGATACTTTGTTCGCTCGCTTTCTTTGCAAAGCCTTCAACGGCAGAGAAATCTAAATTACTATTGATGAGTCGAAAGTCACTCCCGGGATGCATCAAATTACCAACTAGCAATCCGATGCAAAGGGAAAGCGTGGATACGATTTCAAAGTAAAGCAGGGCCTTGGCTCCTACACGGCCAACCGTTTTCATTTCTCCGGCTCTAGCGATTCCTAGAGTGAGTGTGGAGAAGATGAGTGGGGCAATCAGCATGCGTATGAGGGCTATGAAGCCGTCACCGATTGGCTTTAAGGCAACGCCTGCACTAGGCGCGAAGTGTCCAACTGCCGCTCCGCAGAAAATGCCAAGCAATACGAGAAAGTAGAAATGGCTAACGATTCGCTTCATTTGCTATAGTATGGCAGCTATATATCGTGAAAGAAAGTAAGGAGTCACCGCTATGACAAAGTTATTCGCCGCCCTAATGCTAACGTTTTTTTCTCTCAGCGCTCACGCTGCGATCATTACAAAATCTATTGAATACAAAGATGGCGATACTGTGCTGCAAGGATTCTTAGCCTATGATGGTAGCGGGAAAAAGGTACGGCCTGGCGTGCTCGTGTTTCACGAGTGGACTGGTTTATCTGACTATGAAAAGGGCCGCGCCATTCAATTGGCAAAGCTTGGCTACGTTGCCTTCGCAGCAGACATTTATGGTAAGGGCATTCATGCAAAAGATATGAAAGAGGCTGGTAGCTTAGCCACGAAATATAAATCTGATCGAAAACTATTTCGTAGTCGAGTAAATGCTGCCTTAGCCGTGATGCGAGAACAAAAAAATGTGGACCCAAAACAAATTGCAGCAATGGGCTACTGTTTCGGAGGAACTGCCACCTTAGAATTGGCTAGATCAGGAGCAGAAATTCTGGGTGCGGTAAGTTTTCATGGTGGCTTAGATACGCCAACCCCAGAAGACGCAAAAAATATAAAAGCAAAAGTACTTGTGCTGCATGGAGCAGAGGATCCGATTGTGACTGCACAGCAGGTGAGTGATTTCGAAAAAGAAATGCGCGATGGAAAAGTAGATTGGCAACTAGTGAAATACGCCAATGCAGTTCACAGCTTCTCCAATCCAAAATCGGGTAGCGATCCAAGCAAAGGAGTTGCCTATAATAAGCAGGCAGACCTTCGCTCTTGGGAAGAAATGAAAAGTTTCTACCATGAAATTTTCAATTAGATTTTTGTAGGCGAAGCGCCTTCTTTTGAAAGCGACTACTATAGTCGCAGCGCTGGCAAAGTGATTCCACGGCCTTGCCTTTGGCAAAGCCATCGCGAATTTTCTTTGCCCGCGTAGACTCTAAAATTTCTTCCAGCGTTTGCTCTAAGCAATTTCCAAGTTTAAGCGTGGCTTCTTTGTCGAGACAGCATGGAACAACAGTGCCACTACTTAAAATGGCCACATGATTATTTAATGCATAACAGTAGCCAACTTCAGAGTTTTCTCTTTTACTTTCAATCGGCCAGTCAAAACGAGAATCGAAATGTAAATATAGGCGACCAAGAAGTTTTTTGCTCTTCTGTAGGGCAGGATCAATTTTCCTAGAGATTTCTAGATGGAGCTCTGATTCTAGAAAAGTGATAAATGCCTCATTGATACTTTGATTTTCATTGCCCAGATTCCAAAGTCGAAAATTGATGTAAAGCTCTGGCCTTAGAGAGCTTGCCATTTTCGCGAACTCCAATACTTTTCTCCAATGAGTTTCGGGAGCACTATTGGGAAAATTATCCGAGAAGGCTTGCATCGAAAAATTAATCTGTCGGATCGCGGGGCTAAGTAAGGCCTGTTTTCTATTTTCATCCAGCAGGGTGCCGTTCGTGGTAATCTGTAAAAGCACTTTTCGATCTTCAGCAATGCTCACGAAGGCAGGAAACTCGGGGTGTCCAAGCGGCTCCCCCATCACATGGAGACAAACTTGATCCGCGAGCGGCGCGGCTTGGGATAATATTGCTTGAAACTTTTCTAACGACATCACGTCTTTTTCTCGTTCCACCACGGGACAAAAAGAGCACTGGAGATTGCAGATATTACTGATCTCTATATAGATGCGCTTAAATCGTTTCTCATTTTCCATCGTTTGACTATCTATCCTGGCTCGTGGCATCATCGGAGGCTCGATGAAAACTCGTAGACGACCTCGCCTCAAATTTGAGACCAAACGCTTTATTATTCGGCCCTATCTCGCCAGTGACTATATAACCTGGCGGAGAGCATATGAGAATATGTTGCCAAAACAAAGTGAGTTTGATGACGACAAAAAATCGGAACGCGAGCTTTCGAGGGTAGAATTCCGAAAACTGCTGCGCAAGTATTCCGATTGGCGAAAAACCGAGCGAATCTTGTTCTTAGGAGTGTTTGAAAAGAAAACCGGACGTCTTATCGGATATACGCTTATTTCCTTGATTGAGCGCTTTAACGTGCAAAGCGCACGCATTGCGTACTTTATCTTTAATAATTATTGGAAGCATGGCTTCGGCAAAGAGGCCACTCTCGGCACGATTGATTTCGCCTTTCGAAAATTGAAGTTACATCGCATCGAGGCCGAGATTCAACCCCACAATCGTGCCTCTGTTGGGCTAGTAAATTCCCTTGGATTTCAATTTGAAGGACTTCGTCGCAAGGCGGTTTATTTTAATCGCGCCTGGCATGATCACGTTATTTATGCACTCATTGCAGACGATCTAGGAATCAAGAATACTAAGCCAATTTTCTATTCCTAAAAAATATTGAGTAGCTCGTATTCTTTTTCTTGTCCGCGTAGCTGCAGAATGAAAGTGTCGCCAACTTTTCTGCCTGTTAATTCTTTTCCTAGCTGAGAGGCAGGAGTTACCACAGTTATCGAATTACTAAGCCGTACTCCACCACCAACCGGAAGTAAAATATAAGTGGAATTCGTTTCTTCCATAGCGAGAGTTATAATGGCTCCAATCGCCGCCTTGCCTTCGCTTGGCTTGAGTGCACCCAGACTATGAAGGGTGCGAATATTTCCTTGAATTTCCGCGGCTCGTTGCGCCTGAGCACCTGCTAAATAGGAGGCCTCTAGGCCGCGGGTATCGTATTGGTCTTCTGGTTTGCTTTCTTCATGAGTGGCGGCCTCTCTAGCTGCTCGCGAAGCTTGTTCAATTACTGTTAGCTCATCATTGAGGTTTTGAATGAGCTCGGCCAAAATTTCTGCTTTGTTGTATTTCATGCGATGTAAATTGTTTTTATATTAGTGAATTCTCTTATACCAAACTGAGAAAGTTCTCTACCAAAACCAGAACTCTTTATGCCTCCAAAGGGTAGGCGAGGGTCGGAGCGCACAAAATCATTTACGAAACAGGATCCCGCTTCTAGCTCATCGCGAGCTATTCGCTCGGCATAGGGGGTATCTGCAGTAAAAATTGCTGCTCCTAAACCAAACTCACTATTATTTGCCAACGCTATCGCTTCCATTCGATCTGCGGCCGATATCACCAATGCCACTGGGCCAAATAGCTCTTCATGGAAAACACTCATGCCAGTGGTAACATCTTTTAGGATCGTGGCTGGATAGTAAAAGCCCCTCGATTCGGGGATGAGTCCACCACATTGTAATTTTGCTCCGGCCTGAATAGCGGATTGTACTTGGGAGTGTAAGGATTCTCTGAGGTCTTCTCTGGCTAGTGGTGCCAAGGGGATTTTTTTCATTTCCATTTCCAGTTGCTGGCAGAAGCTCTCCAGCACTGATTCATCTACAATAAAGCGCTTGGCTGCAATGCAACTCTGGCCTGCATTTAGCAGTCTTGATTTTGCACAGATCGCTGCTGCCTTAGATATATCGGCATCTGCGAGCACAATATAGGGATCACTGCCTCCCAATTCAAGTACTGCCTTCTTGAGATATTTTCCCGCGCTGCTCGCTAGTTGGGAACCTACTGGGGTACTTCCCGTGAAACTCACTGCCGTAATTTCATTTCTCGCAAGTAGGGCGCCCGCGTCTTCACCGCGAATAAGCAGGCTTTGAAATAATCCAGCCGGTGCGTTGATCTTAGCGAAGAGCGCTTCAATGGCTAGGGAGCAGCCGCTCACATTGGAGGCATGTTTTAAGAGTACCGTATTTCCAGCCAATATCGCCGGCACTAGGCAGCGAAACGCCTGCCAATAGGGAAAATTCCAAGGCATAACGGCCAGCACAATTCCTAGCGGACTAAAGTGAACATAGGCTTTTGGGCTTTCGATCAAGGGAATATCCCGTAAAAAATTCTCGCCTTCAGTAAGATAATAGTCGATGCATATTGCGCATTTTTCTACTTCCGCCTCAGCCTCAAAAAGTTGCTTTCCCATCTCAGCTTGAGCAAGCTTTGCGAGTGCGGATTTTTCATCGCGAAGAGCTTTTGCAAGCTGGGCCAGGAGTTTTTTTCTGCTAGAAAATTCGCTATGTCTCCAGGCAGAGAAGGCAGCATCAGCCAGCTGAAGCCGGCGATTTACTTCATCGCTGGTGTGAAACTCAAATCGATTTATGGTCTCCCCAGTGGCGGGGTTAATGCTCAGGATGCTCATATATTCGTTTCTCCTAAACGTTTTTTGACAATATATCATTTCTAGACCATATGGATAGTATGAGTTCTCAAGCTATTCACCTGGGGCCAGAATGGAATGCAGCTTTGTCTGAGGAGCTAGCGAGCCCTTACATGGAATCGCTGCAGGTTTTTTTGGCAGCAGAATATGCGGCAGGGAAAACTATTTATCCCGATAGAGAAGATCAATTTCGTGCGTTTAATGCCACGCCATTATCCTCTGTGCGTGTGGTGATCCTAGGGCAAGATCCCTATCACGGTGCTGGGCAGGCGCATGGATTATCTTTCTCTGTGCCGGATGGGATTCGTCCACCGCCTTCCTTACAAAATATTTTTAAAGAACTTGAGAGCGATCTTGCCATACCGCGACCCAAAAATGGAAATCTCGAGAGATGGGCAAAACAGGGCGTGCTTCTCCTCAACTCTGTGTTGACAGTAGAGGCTGGTAAGGCGGCATCCCACCGAAAACAGGGCTGGGAACTATTTACAGATGCGGTAATTTCAGTTTTGAGTGCTCGCGAGAATCCGATTGTGTTTTTATTATGGGGCGCATTTGCTCAAAGTAAATCGAGTATGATTCGCACACCGCCTCATGCTATTTTAAAAAGCGTGCATCCTTCTCCACTCTCGGCGTATCAAGGTTTTCTGGGTTGTAAACACTTTTCCCAAACGAATGAGCTCTTGAGGAAGTGGAAGCTCCCCGAAATCGACTGGAGGCTTTCGTGATCGAAGAATCAAAACAAGTGGAGCGCCCCTCTCTAGCGATGACTCTCCCAGTAGAGGCGATGAGTAATCGTTTGGAAGTTGTGATTCTGCAGCATCCTCAAGAGCCTGATAAAGTGCTAGGCACTGCACCTCTCTGCGTGCGGAGCTTAAAGAATGCATCTCTGAAAATTGGGCTCTCCTGGCCATCCCTCGCTAAGGCGATCGGTCACGAAGCGATACCAAGTGAATGGGGCGTGGTTTACCTCGGAGGCAAAGGTAAAACCCTTCAGGGTGTGGTGAACGTGCTTAATAAAAAAATGGAGCCTGTGGAAAATCCGCTCCATCTCAAGGGGATTATTTTACTGGATGGAACTTGGAGCCAAGCAAAAACCCTGTGGTGGCGAAATGCATGGCTCTTGAAGTTGCGTCGGGTTGTATTGCAGCCAGAGCGGCCCTCTCAGTATGGCCGACTTCGCAAAGAGCCGCGTCGTGAATGCGTTTCCACGATCGAGGCTGCTGCACTTTGTTTGCAATATTTTGATGCCGGATCAAAAACCGGCACTAAGCTAGAGGAAAATTTTGCCCGTATGCTCGAGGCATACCGCGAGAGCCTTAAGTCTCCTTCGGAAGCGCCTTAAACGCATCAGTAGCTTCGAGAATTTTATCCAAAATTCCAGGTTCCCACACTGAGTGACCCGCATCCGGAATTAAGTGTAGTTGTGAGAGTGGCCATGCCTTGTGTAGCTCCCACGCGCTCGTTGCTGGGCAAACCACATCATATCTTCCTTGCACGATCACGCCGGGAATATTCTGAATTTTATCCACGTTCTCCAGAAGAAAATTATCACTCTCGAAAAAGGCATTATTGGTAAAATAATGGTTTTCGATGCGCGCAAAAGCGATTGCTAGATCTTCGCGCTCAAAATTTTTGATGAGATCAGGGCTCGGAAAAAGACGAGATGTTGCCGCTTCCCATTTGCTCCATGCCAATGCGGCATCCAATTTTACTTTCGGATCTTCACTGGTGAGGCGCTTATGATAAGCCTTCACAAGATCTCCTCGCTCCTCTTCCGGAATCGCTGCTAGGTATTCATCCCAAACATCTGGAAAAATATTGCTCGCTCCCGATTGATAGAACCAATCGATCTCTTGTTTGCGGCAGAGAAAAATTCCTCTCAAGATGAGTCCGCGCACGCGGGCTGGATGCTTGATGGCGTATGCCAATGCCAAGGTGCTTCCCCAGCTGCCGCCAAAAACAATCCAATTGCGAATGCCGAGGTGCTTTCTGATCAATTCCATATCATGCACAAGATCCCAGGTAGTGTTTTCCTCAAGCTCCGCGTGGGGCTTACTTTTACCGGCACCTCTTTGGTCAAACAAAATAATTCGGTAATGACTCGGATCAAAAAGCCTTCTCTGCTTTGCATCTACGCCGCCGCCGGGGCCACCGTGCAAAAAGATGATGGGTTGGCCATCGGGATTTCCCGACTGTTCCATATATATTTCATGGAGCGAGGAGGCTTTTAGGTATTCTGTTTTATAGGCTTCGATTTCGGGGTAAAGATCTCTCATGTCTCTTTTATAAACCGAAGGATTCGTGATGAACAGTATAGAAAGAGTTTTACTCGAGCCAAACAAAAAGTTTTTTTCTGCGATTCAAGTGATTGGCTTACCGGGAAGCCGAATACTGGTGGCGGCTAATGCTACGGGACACCGTGGACCCCGGCATCGCAGGCACGGGGCTCCAGGTCACCAAGAAGGAGGTCATCGCCCTGCTCCCGCTGCGCATCGGCACGGGTAAAGACCA
>CAIPTA010000108.1 GCA_903867855.1 Oligoflexia bacterium
AAGGAAAGCTTCGCGGGAGAGGAGCAAATTGAATTTAAATGGCTTGGATCGAAAGAAAATTTACGAGTCGATTTTTTTCAAGGAGAAGTGCAAGCGCTGTTGGTGAACGATCAGCCAGCCACATTTACTGCGGGCTTTGAGGCGATTCGTATTCCAGCCTCCAGTTTTCACGCTGGACTAAATCATATTACAGTTAAGTATACTCATCCCTATAGTAGCGATGGTACGGGTCTCACTAGGTTCGCAGATCCTATAGACCAGCGGGTGTATATGCACACTCAGTTTGAGCCTTACTACGCAAATCGTGTGTTTCCTTGTTTTGACCAACCAGACCTAAAGGCAAGCTATGAGCTTTCCGTACGCGCACCGAAGGAGTGGGCAGTTATTTCCTCCACGCTAGAAACGAAAAAAAGAGATACGGCTGATGGATTTACCGTTTGGACTTTTCCTGAATCACAAAAATTTTCTACCTATCTATTCTCCCTGCATGCTGGCGCATATTCCGTTTGGCAGGATAATTCTACCGCGATTCCACTTCGTCTCTTCGCTCGCCAAAGTCTTGCGAAATATGTAGATGCGAAAGATTGGTTTCACGAAACAAAATTGGGCTTTCAGTTTTACAATACCTATTTTGGTTTTAGCTACCCGTTCAAAAAGTATGATCAAGTAGTGGCGCCTGAGTTCAATGCTGGTGCAATGGAAAATGTGGCCGCTGTTACTTACTCGGAGCGCACTATTACTAGAGGTAAGAAGAGCCATGCGGAGAGGCGCAGTCTTGCTGGCGTGATTCTCCATGAAATGGCCCACATGTGGTTTGGCGATCTCGTCACTATGCGATGGTGGAATGACCTTTGGTTGAATGAAAGTTTTGCTGAATATATGTCTACGGTGGCCATGGCTAGAAACACTGAATTCAAAGAAGCCTGGGTACGCTTCAACGATGAGAAATCGGGATCGATGTGGGAGGATCAACTTGTTACCACTCACCCGATTGAGGGCCCAGTAAACGATGCGCTTGAGGCCCTAACGGCCTTTGATGGGATCACTTATGGCAAAGGCGCTGCAACTCTGCAGCAGCTCCATCACTATTTGGGTGAAGAATCGTTTCAAAATGGGGTAGTGGCGTATTTCAAAAAATATGCCTGGCAAAATACGGAGCGTAAAGATTTTGTGGGTAGCCTTTCTGCGGCTGCCGGAGTTTCCTTAGAAGATTGGCAAACGCAGTGGCTAAAAACGGCAAATTTCAATACCCTCAAAACCACTTTCTCTTGTGAAGCAGGAAAAATTAAGAGCTTCAGTGTAGAGCAAACGGCTCCTGAGAAGTTCCAGACAATTCGTCCGCATGCATTTTCCATTGCGCTTTTAAATCACAGGGCATCGAAGCTAGTGGTAAGCAAAGAGCTCGATGTTTCCGTTCACTTCGCGAAAACAGAAATTGCAGCCGCCAAAGGCTTGCCCTGTCCTGAGGCTGTATACCCAAACCATAAAGATTTTGGTTATTTTGGTGTTTCGTTAGATGAAGTGTCGCTCCACAGTTTGCTTGCGAATGTGAGTGTCATCGAGGATCCATTCTTGCGGAAGCTTGTGTGGGCTACGCTCTGGCAGATGACTCGTAATGCGCAGCTAAGCTTCGTTGAATTTGGCGATATGGCGGCGAAGGCAATTGCCACGGAAAAGGAAGAAACGATTCTAAGTGCCTTGCTTGGTCAAGTGGTGGGGGGGCGCTATGGCTCCAGTATCCTCAGCTTTTATTATCTCGCGAACCTGGAGAATACGGCTCACTTCCATAGTTTAGTGGCGAAAATGGAGGCTAGCACTTGGAAACGTCTGCAAACAGCGCCCGCGAACACCAAGAAAATGTGGTTCGATGCATGGGTTAATTCTTCAGAATCTGCAAGTGGGTTGAAGAAGATCGCTGCACTACTCGATGGCCACCTATCTGTGGCGGGATTTAAAATTGATCAAGACATGCGTTGGTCGCTGATTCGGCATCTGGCTTTGCATGGCGTGAATGGTGTGCAGGCTAAAATCAGTGCAGAGAGGGCGGTTGATCCTTCTTTCAGCGGTAAGCTAGGCAGTATTTATGCCGAAGCTTCCTTACCGAACTGGGATGCGAAGGCAAAGTGGATTGAGGAATTTAAAAATCCTAAATCAGAACATACTTTCACCGAGTTTCGTTCTGCTTTTTGGGCGCTATTTCCGCCGAGCCAAAAAGCTTTACATCTGATTTATGGCGATCGATTTTTCAGCGATCTGCAATTGCTTTCTCCACAAAAGGATAGCGAGGCGTTAGGAAGCTTCACTGCGCTCGCGCCAAATTCTTGCTTGCCAGGTGATTCTCATTCAATCGATAGCTTTTTGGCCAGTCACAAAAATCTAGACCCAATGGTGGATAAGTATTTACGAGAAACTTCGGATTCCAATGTGCATTGTGAAAAAGTGATTTCTTTGGTTACAAAGTCAGGAATGATTAAGTGAAAGTCTCTATAGTAGCATTATGTTTTTTTGCTTCCCTGGTAGCCCAAGCTGCTGACACAAAACTAAGTGTGAATCCAGATATCCGCCTGGATTCGATGTACTACCCTACGAAGGTTTCGCCTGACTATTCCGGCGTGAGAGAAATCTATACGCTCAGCGCACCTGGAAGCGTGCGTTTTGCAAAGGAGTGGAAATTTCGTTTTAACCCTGAGCTATCAGGGGATCCACAGAATGCCTCTAAGGCGGAGCGCTTTTTCGCTGACCCTCGAGAAGCCTACATGCAATGGCAAAAACATCCATTCACCTTTCAGCTTGGCTGGAATACATTCACCTGGGGCGATACAGATGTTTTCAATCCGCTAGATGTGGTGAACCAACATCGCTATCAGGATCCGTTGCGATCGGAAAAGTTGGGCGCGCCATCACTGACTGCTCGCTGGGAGCATGGCCCTTGGAGCCTAGAAGGCGTTTATGTGATTCGCCAGCGTAAATCTTTATTGCCCGGGGAGAATAGTCGTTGGTTGCCGCGAGATATCTATTCTAGTGAGTCGATTGGCTCATCCGGAATTCAGGGCACTGTCACGCTCCCAAGTAATGTAAACTATAATTATTCTACAGAGGCCGAACTTGATCATGCTCTCTCCAATAATTTCGGGGCGCGCATTAAGGGCAAGTTCTCTGGATTAGACGTGAGCCTTGTGGGGTTTCAAGGGGCAGCGAATGCGCCGATGGTTGGGCTTAGCCAAATCACCGTGATCGCTACTAGCTTCAACAGTGCGAACAATATTAATTTCGTTGTGTCTCCTAATGTGTATTTGCAGGCCACTTACTATAAAATTCAAATGGCAGGGGCATCTTTTGTGAGTGTGCTCGGCGATTTTCTTCTGAAAGGAGAAAGTGCTTATACGAAGCCCGTTTCCGCGAAGAGTGGAATTCCGCTCAAGGGTTTTGATAATGTGCTGGCCTTAGAGCGTGGTTTCGATGTTGGTGGAAATACTCTCACCGCTATACTAGAGGGCACCTACGCTTACCATCAAGATCCTGTGGACAATGGTAGCACTTCGCTCTCGCGAATGTTTGATCGCGCGGGAATATTGGCCCTTCGCTATGCGATCGGCGAGAAATGGACAGTGCTTTCCTCCTTTTTACGAGATACGAAGTATAAGGGAAACTTCTATCGCGGCCAGGTGAGCTATCTCCTGCGCGACTCGCTAACGCTTGATCTAACAGCGGATGTGATTGGCGGCGAAACCGGTACTCCTCTGGGAACCTATGCGAAAAATGACCGCGGAATTTTCGGGCTCGAATATCGTTTCTAGTTATTGCCCTTGAAACTGGAGCAAAAGATTTCCGCCCTGAATTTCCCACTGATTGGGCACTAGGCTAAGAGATTTGCCTACCAGTAAATTAGGCAGATTAAAGTGGATGCCTTGTCCGGCGAGATAGGATTGAATGCTGCTGCCAATCGTACCTGTATCTATATATGTATCTGGATTATTTTCTCGAATATAGGCGTTTGACCAAATTGGGTTTAATTTTAGGTTGGCCCCAGTGATCGTAGCTTGAATGCCCGAACTACTAAGTACTAGGGTTGCCTGGGCACTCACGTTGGAAAGAAATTCTACGTAGGGTTCATAGCCCTTATTATTCGTGGGCGAAAAAAGGCGTATCGCCAGTGGGATCCCTACAGCAGCAGTGAGAGTATTTGGGTTGCTACCATTGGCGAGATTGAGCACATCCGGTGCTCCTTGTGTGAGGAATTGAAAAAGAAATAGGGCGCTCTCTGAATAGCTCAGCAAATCTGGCCACACAAAGAATTGGCCTAAGCGAGAATGCATAAAGCTGTTGAAGGCGGAAATATTGGAGCTCTTCTCCGAATAAATCAGATTTCCAGAAAAATACTCTCCCATGATCAGCGCTTGCACCATATCGGAGGGTAGAAAGAAATAAGAGTCAGATCCGTTCACGGGCGCAGTTAAATGATTTTTATCGATGGCAAAATTATATTTTATATCTTGGCCTGCGCTCACAAAGGGATACACAAATCGCAATTTTCCATTCATCAGCACATCTCCTGCGCTGCCATCAACGGCCTCGGAGGGATCAAAAAATATTTTGAGATCTTTGCGCACCGAGGGTAGCTCTTGCTCACTGAGAAGGGCCAGCGTGGAGCTCTGGCTCCAGCTTTTTAAAGCACTAGCGATAGCCGATTGGATCGGAGCCTGAAAATTATTGATTGTGCTGAGCTGCTGTAACACCGCATCTTTCACGATGGCATCGAAGCCTGAGGCGCCTGTGCAGCTCATTTTGGAGAGTGTCCATGCTCCGCTCGGCCAATTCGCTTTTAGATCAGCGAGACTGATCACTACTTCATTGTTCACGAGGTTTGCAGCCAATTTCGCATTTACATAGGAACCATTCGGCGAAAGGTTCAGCTCGATATTATTACAAGAGGCATCCAGTACCACGTTTACGATGATACCGCCGATATCTTTCACGATTGTCTGGCTAATACTAATACTGTTTATAAGTAATTTTGCGGAGATGCTCTGGCTATTTAGATCCCAAATTCTTTGGCTACCCTCGCGTACTGGGGCCGCAAAGTTATAGCTTATATTTAGGTTGAGGCCGGAGATGCTCACTGGCGCGCCAGCTTGAACCACCATGTCTGGAATCGGCACAGATTTTTGTCCCTGTAGGGAGTTTCCAAAATCGTTGATCAATTGATTGAAGAGCGTATTCCCGAGGTGGAGTTGGAAGTCGCTATCAAGCTCGTAGCTAGCCCGAGTTTCAGCTGTACCCAGTAAAAGACTAAGCATGGGTACGATCAAAAATTTTGACTTCATAAGAAACACCTCAAAAGCAGGTTGACGCGTAGCAATAATAAATGTTAACATAAATTAACAAACGAGCAAGGTGGATTTTCCCTTATGAGCCAATATCGACAAGCATCTTCAGCCATACCAGTATTTTATCTGAAGTATTCCAGACACTTGGCGCTCCTCGTATTGGCGATTCTTTTTTTTATCGTAGTGATTGGAGCCTCAGCTCTACCACGTTTGAGCACTCAATATACCATGCGGCAATTCCTGCCAGCACACCATGCCTTGCTAGATGCCGATACTGACACTCGTCTTCGCTTTGGTCTCTCAGATCGAGAGCCTCTCTTCCTGCTTCTGGATTCCGAAAAGGGTGATTGGTTCGAACAAGCGCGCATGAAGCAGCTGCAGGATTTTGACGAAGTAGCAGCGAAGATGCCAGGAGTGATTAATCTCACTACTTTGGCCAATGTGGAAGGAGCCTCAAGCAGCAAAGAGGGTATCACCGTAGGGAAATTGGTAGAATTAAATTATCCTTCCACATGGAAAGAACGCTTTCTTCAAGATCCTCTGCTCGCAGACAATCTGATCTCTAGCAATGGCAAGACAACTCTAGCGATCATTAATATCGAAGAACTAGATACGAAAACTCTTCCAACCTTGCTACAAGCTCTTCGCGAAAAAGCAAGGTCAGCATTTCCTGAGGCCAGTGTGCATCTTGGTGGTGCAGCGGCTATTCAAGCCGAAATGAACTTTGTACTGAGTGCAGAACTAAAAAACTTTCTGCTTCTCTCCCTACTGGCGAGTCTGTTTACCCTGCTACTCTTTTTTAAGAATATTAGTAGCGTAATAATTCCAACCATCATTATGGTACTGGCGAATATTATCTCCTTGGCTTGGATGGTATTCGCCGGGATATCATTCACAGTTTTATCCACCACTCTTCCGATTTTAGTTTCCATCACCGTGATCTCGATGGCCTCCCATACAATGCTGCGTTTTGCCGCTGATTGGAAACGGGCCAAAGAGCGTCAAGACAACCCAAATAAACTGAGAGTGCTCGCCCAAAGTTTTTATGTGCTCTTGATGCCAAATTTTCTTACCGCAGTGAGCACGGCCGTAGGATTCCTTGCGATATCCTTCACCAGTATCCCTCTTATACGTCAATATGGAATCAGCGTTGGGCTCTCCGTATTCATTGCTTGGCTAAGTATTATGGCAGCGCTACCTCCACTACTAGTGCTCTTCCCTGTGCCCGTGGTGAGAGCATGGACAGCCAATCCAGCACGCTGGTCGGTAACCATAGTTCAGCACGGAAAAATTTTTGCTGCTCTGGCGATTGGATTAGCGGCGGTTTTCTTGTGGCAGGGCAGAGCCTTGAATTGGTCACCGCGACTTTTCGATGATCTTCCCGCAGACCGTGAATCGAGACTAACTACCGAACAAATTGATAAAAATCTTGGCGGAATGATTCCACTAGAAGTGGAGATCACCATTCCAAAGGAAGAAAATCCTTGGAACGAGCCGGCGAGAATCCGTGGCTTAGATCAATTAGAAAAAAAATGGCGTGTTCATCCTGTGGTGGGGGCAGTGAGTGCGCTTCCGGATCTGCTGAGGTCGGTGGCACGTTTGAGTGGGCTTGATCTGCCGATCGATAGAAAGTCTGCCGCGGAATATGGCTTTCTCTATTCCTTCGGAGAAACGAATATGGTTACAAAATACTTAACTGCGGAGGGCGCTTCCACACGCATCAATTTGCGTCTTCATGATGTGCCCGCCGATGAGATCGATGCGCTTAAGCAAACAATCATTACTCAAGCGCAATCCGCTTTCCCGGATGCGAAGGTATCGCTAGCTGGCATGGCCACCACCGTGCATGCTCTTAACAACGAGCTTTCCAGTGAGTTGATTTTTGGTTTTTGGCAGGCCCTCGCGCTCATTAGTGTGCTGGTATTTCTTGTGTTTCGCTCTTGGCGGTGGACTCTCGTCGCGGTGATTCCCAATTTACTATCGCCCGCCATGCTGCTCGGTGCCCTCGCTATCTTTCATACTCCAGTGAAGCCAGGAATAGCCCTCATTTTTTCCATCGCGCTGGGGATCGCTTTTGATAATACAGTTTATCTTTTGGGCCGGCTCCGTTATCTGCTGAAGGAGCGTCGTGGCCAGTTTCCCGTGGCGAGAGCTTGGTACCAAGAGGCAAATCTTTGCCTCCACTCTTCCCTCGCCTTGAGTGCCGGCTTCTTAGTTTTTCTCGGTTCCTATTTTTCCCTCAATAAATATTTCGGAGCGTACATGCTTATCTCTATGGCCGGCGGCCTGCTAGGTGATCTCGTACTCCTACCTGCAATATTGTCTCTCACTAAGAATCAGTTCTTATTACCAACCATCGAAAGGAAACCTGCCATGAGTAAATCTGTAGTAGCAATTTGTCTAATCCTGAGTTTTCCCTTGTCTGCGTTCGCCGTTGATCCAAATAATGCCGATCAAATTCTGAAGGCGGTAGAAAAGAACGTAAACAGCAAGGATGAGGTGGCAGATCTAAAAATGGTGATTGTGGAGCCGAGTGGCGCCAAAAAGAATCGGGATATCGAGATTAAGCGAAAAGGCGAAGAGGATAAACAAAAAGTACTAGTGCGAATGCAAAGCCCCGCAGATCTGAAGGGAACGGCGCTTCTCAGCCTCGCGGAGGGCAGCGGTAATGATCAATGGCTCTATTTACCTTCTTCTAAGCAAACGCGCCGAATTTTGAGCTCCAAAAAAAGTTCAAGTTTCATGGATTCCGAATTGAGTTATGAGGATATGGGCACGAATTCTGATCGGAAGATGGCGAATAAGGTGCTTCGTCAGGAAAAGATCGGGAGCCAACTTTACTCCGTGATTGAGAGTAAGCCCCTAGCTGGCGAGAGTGCCTATGGAAAAATTCTCTCTTGGATTTCCATCGATAACTTCTTGGTATCTAAAATGGAATACTACGATAAAAGTATGAAGCTCTTGAAGATCAGTAATTTTAGTGAGTACAAGAAATTTTCTGGAATTTGGCGCGCGCAAAAGGTGGAAGTGCAGAATGTGCAGAATAAGCGTGGCACTGTGCTAGAACTGGCCAATCTTCAGATCAATAAATCCTTGAGTGATGATGAATTTACAGAAGGGTCACTCGCGGACGCCGACTAAATATCGTGGCCCAAGTTCACTTGTGTTTTCACGGTGCGATAGAGTAGGCCGAGCGAGCCGCGATCATATTGTTTCGCCAGTTCGGGATTGAGAAAATAGGATTTGATGTCGAAACGGCCGCCACTGCGCATGATATTTCCTACGATATCATGCGCAAAAATAAAGAGTGCGGATAGAGCAGTAATTTCATTCGTACTAAGGCTATTGGGAAAGCCTGATCCATCAGCTCGTTCGTGGTGCTGGCGAATGATAATTTCTACCTCGGTGGGGATTTCGGATTCTTTAGCCACGAAGGCACTCGATTGCATGGGGTGATTTAGGATTCTTTGCTGCAATTCGGAATCAAGACCACTTTCTAAAACATCTGATTTCGATTCCAGCTTGGCCCAAAGATCTTCCTCAAGAGAAATATCGTGGAGGAATGCTGCCAGTGCGAGTTTATAAAAAGTGGCGGAGGTTGCCCAGTCCATAATGATTGCTAGCCTACAGGCTACTAAAGCCAAGGCGGTGCTATGAGCACCAATATAGGGAATCTCCTCAAAATTAATCGCCTTCATCATCTCGGAAAGTTTTTTATTAGATTGGATTGTTTTAATCGCTAGGCGAACACTCGCATCCGTGAGTTGGGCGAGCTCCTCTGTATACTCATGAAAGGAGAGGGCCTTATTCACGATGGTTAAGCTTGAAGATATTCGATCGGTGAGCTGAGAGAGATCGAGTTCATCTCCGATAGGCTGAGTGGAATTTCGGATACTTGTAAGCCAGCGATTAATGAAACTACAAAAGTCTTCTTTTTTCACATAGAGGAAGAAAACTTGGCGCTTCAAGTATTTGGTGAAATCTTCTGTGGCCACTGCGCCATCGGTTTTCTCTACCATCACATATTTATTTTCCGTGATTTTTACATAGAGATCCATTTCAAGAGTGGAGCCAAGCAGCATCAGATTTTTAATCGGCACTTTCGCATAGCCTTCATCGAGGGCTGAAGGGGCCTGTTTCAGCGCTGTTTGTATCACCGAGACCAAGCTTGCCACATCGATCGGGCGGATTAGCACGCTATAAGGGGGGTGGCTTGCGAAATAGGGAATGCGTTCTGCTGTCGTGTTCGAGATAAGAATAAAGGGCAGCGCGCTGATCGTAGAGCTCACATATTTAAAAAGCTCAATCACATCAGTTCCATCGCCAAACTTATCCTCAGCTACGATGCATTGATAATCAGAATCTAATTTCAGTAATTCAATCGCCTCACGACAACCTGAAACTTGCTTCACCGCAATTTCAGGAATCAAAGCCTCGATGCCGAGGCTGATGGCATCAGCTTGCAAATCTAGATTTTTTACCAACATCAACTTCATGAGGCTATTTTCTCTCGATAGTTAAGTTAATTATAGCTTGAATTGCCTTAAGTAAATCAGGAAATACTTCTTCGTCTCGTAAAATTCCAAATTCATTTAGTAGGCGAGAAACGTCGCTGCTCAAACAGCACAGGTAGATTCGGTAACGGTTTCGTAAGGAAAGCTGCAGCTGAGCGATCGCTCGCACCGCGTTTGGATCAATGCTCTTTCACTCGAATTTTCTCGTATTTTTGCGCTGACTCATGCGGCCTCGATTTGATCTATAATTTTAACGGCTCGAGCATAAATGTCCATAATATAGCTTTGCAACATTTCACCCCTTTACGGGTATGAATGATTAACCTGTTTCCCGTGCCTAAATCGCGATCGAAATTTTTTATTTCGAACTACAAGTAACTAGGAGAGTGATAAACTTTCCAAGTGAATATCTTATTATTCCATCCGAACAAAGAAGTGATCGACTTGCTTTCGCTGCCTCTTGAGAGCGCCACAAAAAGTAAGGTTCACGGTTATATTTCCCTGGATAATGCTCTTGCTGCTTTGAAAACAGAGTATTTTGAAGCACTCATTTTGGATTTGAATGATCAAGCACTCGGGAAAATTTTACACGTCGCCGAAGATCTTAAGCCAAAACCGGTTTTATTTATTTGTCAGCCAGACTATGCATCGCTAACCGAAAAAGAAGTGATGGGTTGGCACGTACAGGGCGCAGCTAAATATTCCAACCTCCTCTCGGAACTTATTCCGATGGTGAAAGAGAAGTTTCCCCAAGTTGAAGTGGGAGACGATTCCAAGTTTTATCCGATTAGAACGGATATGCTGATGAAAATTAGTCCGTTTGAGCTAGATATTTTTATTCGTCTCTCGCCGAATCACTATGTTCGAATTTTTAGTGAAGGGGATGAATTCACGGGCGACGATCTTCATCGCTATGGAGCGAGAAAAAAAGTTTCTCATATGTATGTGCGCGATGAAGCAGGCAAACAAATGATTCATCTCGCTAATGAGAAATTGAAGGCGTTGCTGAAGGGCAAAGCGCTTGTTCCTGCGGAAGCCCAAATCGTGCTCGATGAAACAGTGGATTTCATGCAAGGGCTCATTCGCGGAGTTGGAGTAACTCCAGAAGTAGAGGAGCTCGTGAAAAATAGCGTGGACCTTACACTGAAATCCATGGGGGATTTTCCCGAGCTGGGCAAGATTTTGGCGCAGATGGCGAAAGAGAAAGATCGCTATATTTCTCGGCATAGCACTTTATTAGCTCACATTGCCTGCGCAATTGCGGTTGGGATGGAGTGGTATTCTGACATTACCTTTCGCAAGCTCACTTTTGCAGCCTATTTGCATGATGCAAGTTTGTCGAACGATGAACTATGCAAAGTGAAATCGATTCAAGAGTTCACTTCCAAATATCCCGGGAAATTCAATTCCGAGGAAATGGAAGAATTTAAAAAACATCCCGCCAATTCAGCGCTCATTATCCAGCAATTCAAAGATTTGCCCGCAGAAATTGATAAGATTGTATTTATGCACCACGAACATCCGGGCGGTATCGGATTTCCTAGTGCTCTCGCCTATAGCAATATTGGTCCGCTACCAACTTTATTTATTATCGCCCACGATCTAGTAGATTATTTTTTAGAATCAGAGGGGAAATTTGATGTGTCTAGCTTTCTTCGCGAGAACGAAAAGAAGTTTGGGCAAGGTAACTTCAAAAAAGTGGCTCGCTGTTTAGCGTCTTTCAAATTTTCCTGAGAATCGAAGCTTTACCGTCTAAGGATTGGTCAGCTGCCTATTTCTTCGACACTTTTGCTCCATTAGAGTGGCCTAAAAATAGCCCCAGGCGGCACATTCCTTGAAGGTAATTGGGTGGGGGTAAGTTTGGATAAATCTAAGCATATCATTGCAGTTTTTGGCTTAATTGCCAGTCTGCTCTTCCTGGGTTCGCACGAATCCAGCGCTTCCCGAAAGCTTGCTTCCCTGCTCGGCCATAACACTGGCTCGCCAATTAGCTGGCGTATTGCAGGAGCCAGCAATTCATTTGGGCCTTACTCTGGCGAGTTGCGCTTAAGTTCGATTCGTCCAGATGGAACCCGTCTTGTAGTGCGTGAGATTCAGTTTCAGAACTATCGGAGTCACGATAAATCTGTTACCGAGCTTTGGGATGGAGTCGCCTCCCATTCGAGAGATCCGAAGTTGCCTGGTTGGAAAATTCAATTCGATCTAAAGCGGGTAGATTTCGTTACAACTATTTCGGGAGTTTCTCCCGATGTTTCTAATAAAACCCAGCTCTCCATGCAAGCCAATGTGGCAGAAGATTTTTCTGATAATACACTGCTCTGGGCCGCGGTGGGAGAGAAGGATTATCTTTCCGCTAGTACACCGATGCAGAGTGAGCCGCTCGCAGGAAAAAAAACAGAATTGAAAGTAGCAAGTCGCCCTGTATTCGGGATGAATACATTGGTTGATATCGTGGCTGGTCGATATTTTTCCGATAGCTTTGTGAAAAAATTCAAAGGCAAAAAGGAATTCGAAGAGGGCGTGCAGTATGCTCTTTACGATTATACAAATTTTGATTTCTATCAAAAGAAGCCGGAAACACTCCGTGTAGTAAATCATTTAATTAGTGCTGCAAGCTTAGAAGAAGAGAATCTTCGCTATGTGGCTTATGCGCCGAGCCTAGCAGAAAAAGCAAAACGCTTCGATCTCGAGGTGCCAGCGAGAGATTTAGATCAGTTTGGATTGGTGGCATTTCCCGTATTCGATAAGGATGGAAAGCTAGTTGATCATAATGCGGATTATGATAGTGCCCTGTGGACTGGCCAATATATCGCTTCTCAGTTTTTTCGCTACCAAGTAACAAAGGAGGCTTCTGCTTTAGAGAATATTAAACGATCGGCCCAGGCTTTAACTATGCTTGTTGAAATTAGCAATGATCCAAAGGAATTCGCTCGTGCACTGCTGCCGCTCAGTAAAAAGCCTGATGCTGCTAACCAAGGCTGGGTAGAGGGCTTGGGTCGATTCGCTTCCATACAATATAATTGCCTTGGAAATAACGATATGATTCGAGGAATCATTATGGGCTTACTCTTTGCCAATGAGGTATTACCCAGCTCCGAAACAGCATTGAAGAGCGAAATTGAAAAAAGCATCAAGCAATTAGCGGAACAATCTCGTGTGGTGAAATCAAAGGCCACTCATCGACTAACTGCCTACGGTGCTGCATTTCTCATTACTGGAGAGGAAAAATATCGAAAGGCCTATGAAGATTTGGCTTCTCAATTCGATAATGGACTCGCCACCCAGGTTCACTTTCCGAAAGATATTGGCGGGATTTCAGATTGGAGTGGCAATAATCTAGGAATCGCTCAAGATGTGCTCCGCACTTATATTGCTCACCGAATGAATTCAAAAGATGCCACTGTCGCTTTGCATAGTAGCTATTTAGACTGGAAAGATATTCAGAACTATCGATATGCTCCGTATGTATTTTTTCTGAAGGGAGAAAATAGTAGCCTCAATCCGATTGACGACGAAAAATTTCGTGAGGCGGTATTTATTCTGCACGAATTTCCCGGTGAGAAGCCGATAGGCGCGTTTCGAATAGATCATTCAATCAGTGAGGATTTTATATTGTCGCCCCTCCCTTCACAGCCTTGGAAATTCATCGATAAGAATCGACCCATCGCTTTGGGCTACCAGAGTTTAGTTTCATACCCTTTATTTCAGTCAGCAGCCTTAACGAGTCACTGGGCCTGGCGTGAGTCACCATTTAGTTTTCGTGCGGATCAAGATGGATCGCAGGGCTATTCAGGCGCTGACTATCTGTTCGCTTACTGGATGGGTCGTTACTATACTGTGCTCAGTGATAGCGACTAATTCTTTGTTAGTGTGAGGCGAAGTAGATTTATCATTTTTTCTTGGCGCTCGATTTCTTCTTTGGTGGGAGCAGACTGCTTGATCTGCTGAAGCCGAGTGCCAATTTCTAAACCCTTAAACACAATTTCTTCCAGTTTTTCTACGCTGAATGGTTTATCAATAAAATCTGTGGCGCCTAACTGAAGGGCCTCTCGCATCATTTCGCGTTGTGTATTTGCCGTGAGAAAGATGAAAGGGATATTGCTTCCACTAGCTCTAACCTGCTGAAGAAAATCGATTCCCGTTCCACCCGGCATGCTAATATCTGAAAGCACAGCAGTCACCTCTTCGTTGCGAAAATACTCTGCTGCCTTTTGGATGTTTTCTGCGAGTAGAACTTTCAACTGCCAGCGCGCGGCATGTTCACCGATAATATTTAGGAGGTCGATTTCATCCTCTACTACCAAGAGAGTTCTTATATTGTTGGCCATGGCTTCCTCAAGCTGGATTATAGGTCAGTTTTGTCGCCTGCGAGTTAATTTATCTTAAGTCGCTGGCTTACACGGTTTTGCTAAAGCTTTAGGATGGCTCTGCCGATGGGATTAAGAGGTATCTATGCTGCAAAATAGAAATGGTAAAATCTTGTTGCTCATCAGTGCTACTTTGGCTTTCTTCCCGAGAGAAATTCTTGCTGACTATTCCTGCGATGAAACTCCTATTCCTACTGCTTTCATTGTAGGTGGTGGAGAGCCAAGCAAGTGTGCCACGGATTGCAAAACCATGGAGCCAGTGAGTGAAGCTCGCTGCAAAACTGCGAATGCCCACGCAGGAGCAAGGGCCGATCAAATTTACAATACTTTGCGCACTCCAGAAATGGGCTGCAATGTTGTAGATCCGTGGCCTATGTTTACTCCAACTTGTGAATCTGGAGTAAGAACCTTTCATCGAAAGATGATCTCGAATAACTGCGTGATGCCTGAGCTAGCGAATGATAATGCTGAGGGTGGCGGGCTTTCCTACCAAGATCAAAAAGATATCATGACGCGTCTGGAATGGGGCGATCTCATCGAGCAAACTAAATCAATTTGTGATTTTAAGGTTACGGAACATACAGTACCAGCTTCGAAAAGTTCTGGATTTCCCGATGTGCACTTCTTAAGACTCGATTCAAGCAACGGAGAATGTAAAATCTTAGGTTCAAAAGACGAGGCATGCCCTGCTGGCTACGCCAAGAAGCCTCAAAGCGTTACCTTCCGCGGAGATTCTAGCCACGGTGGAGTGATATTTGACTCTCAATATACCCTCTGCAGAGTGATGTACTACTGCGTGAAAAAGTAGATTCAGGCCACGTTTTTGTGGTCTTTCTCTTTCTTTACAAAAGAGTAGGGCAGCGTTTGCAAAATAGTTCCATAGAGAAAGCAGCTTGTTTCTAGGCTGCTATACACAGCGCTAAGCTGAGCTTCAGGTAGGCTCTCGATCAGCTGAAATGCCTGCTCCACGTGGGCGATATCCTCTGCCGCGTGTACTTTAAGAAACGAAGCCGTATTTTTCCCATGTGTAGATGTTGCCGTTTTATAGGCCGTTTCTCCTTTCTTGGAGGCGAGCACTTCCAGCGGCAAAATATAGCCGAGCAATGCCCATGGAGAAACGCGATCCACATAAAAATACTGTGATTGATAAAATGATTTAGTGGCTGGCAGCTCCGCAAAATCGGAAATGGAGTATCCAAGTGCTTTCACATCATTGAGCGCGAGGCGCTCGTGATGATTTTCTTCCGCAATATGTTTAACAAATCGTTGGTAGCTCTTTTCTTCCGAGATAGGAATTCTAGAAGCAGCCGCCGCGAGAAGACGAGTAGAATGGCAAACATAGTAGTAGGTTTGTGCCACAAAGGCTCCATAGGTTTCTCTATTCTCCCAATCCACTGAATCCATCGACTGAAATAGAGGGAAGATTTTTTGCTCCAATTTTGTTCTCATGCTGCGCTCCTTTGCTTAACAATTTTTGCTGTGTTCAAGAGGGATGAAATAGTATCCTTAAATTCCGGATTTATCTTGATAGGGTTTATCTTCGGAAAAAAACAAACCAGGTCTACTTCTGCACCGTAGTACGGAATTTTTTTTGCCAGACTCGTAGCCCCCGCTTCATAGAAAAGCTTATTCATGCCTTTATCCACGCGCATGGTGCCGATCACTAAGTCTGGCTTCGCCCTTTGCACTTGTTCCAGCGAAAGTAGAGAGATCAGTTGCTTGGTGGGAATTTGGCTATGTGATTTTCTATATTCAGGATCAACCAGGATTTGGCTACCGATCACGCCAAAGCCGCCAATGGCTCGCACTCGTTCGCAGTCTTCCTTTGTCCAAGCAGAACTGAAATAGCTATCTTCCAGCGTTGAGCGTAAACCCAGATTTACATAGCGATGGCAGACCATGGCTATGGGCCGCTCGCCATGATAGAGCACCAAGATCTCGTGCTGTCTCGTGAGATCATCGGAGCGGATTTCGCTCGGCTTGCCGATTTCTTGAAATACATCTCGCCAGGTTTTTTTCCAGAACTCATAAACCAATTCAAAAGCGTCGCTGTATTCCATGGCGACAGGCGTTTGGTATATTGATAAATGAAAATTATGGAAATCCACTAGGAAGCTCTTTTCAGGTCTTTTTGTAAGAGTCGGAACTGATCATTTGGATTGGCTTGTTTGTTTCCATTCATTTTTGGCAACACCATTCTCGCTATGAGAAGTTCCTGCACAAAAGAGGGACCTTCGATAATTTCAATTCCCTTTGCATCGGAGGCGAGTCTGCTCACCTCAAAATCATGCAAATAGCCGCGTGCGCCAAATAATTCCATGGCCTGTCTACACGTCTCCACGGACATTGCCCCACTAAACAATTTCGCCATACTGGATTCCTTGGTGGCATCCAAACCGGCATCCCAAGTTGAGGCAGCCTTGCAGGTGAGCATCCAAGCTGCTTCCTTTTGGGTATGTAGGCGCGCTAGCAGATGGCGAATTGTGGCTTGCTCTAAGAGTGGCTTGCCAAAGCGCTTGGTTTCGCTGAGCCGTTCTGTGCAGAGATCTAGAGCGCGGTTTGCAATTCCAACTCCCATCGCTGCCAGCAGTGTTTTGCTACGATTTAGGCAATGCGTGAGGATTCGCAGGCCATCTCCTGCTTTTCCCAAGATGGAATATTCTGGAAGAAAGGCATTTTTAAAAAGTAGTGAGCCGGTATTTGCCTTCTGCCAGCCAATTTTGGCGAGCGCAGGCCCGCGACTCAATCCTGGATTGTTTCCTTGGATATAAAAAGCGGATATGCCCTCTTTTTCTCCCTTTTCGCTGAGAAGTTGGGCAAACACACAGAGATGGGAAGAGTGGCTCGCATTGGTGATAAAGTTTTTCTCCCCATCTAATAAGAAACCACCCTTTACCCGTCGGGCAGTTGTTTGGATATTTAGCAGATCAGAGCCAGCGCCGGCTTCTGTCATGCCGAAGCTCCATAGACTTTGCTCTTGCGCATACTGGCGCGCCACGCGTTCCTTAAATTCACCTTCGCCGTGCAATAAAAGAGCGGAGTAGCCGAGAAGATTTCCGATAAAGGTAGCCGCCATACTTGGCGAACCATAGGATAACTCTTGAATTAGCCAAATGAGATCGGCAACTGCCAATGATTTGCCCCCGTATTCCTTGCTTCCTGGCGAAAGGAAGATGCCCAGTTCATGCATTTTTTCTACTAGATAGGTGGGAAACTCTTGAGAGGAAGCATGCGAGGTTTCGTAGGGGATAAAATATTCCCTTACCAGCGCTTGAATCGGGCCCAAATCGAAATTTGCTGTAGTTTTAATCTCCATGATAATTTCAACTCCTGTATTTGATGTTGCTATTTCGGTGCCCGTGGAAATAAATAAACGCGGAATTGTTTGTGACTCAGCGCTGAAACAAAGAATTACTGTGAAAGCTTGGCCACTTAGAGAGCATTTAATTTTTCTTAACTGGCTTTTTTGCTGTGTTGACTCGAGGCATTGCCGGTGAGAGGATTCTCCCCAAGATGACGAATACACAATCGGCCGAAAATTTCATTCAAAACAAACAAAATGCTGCGCCACTAAAAATGCGATTTTTGGGCCTGCTACATCGCTATCGCCAGTGGATGATGGATCTTGAGCTTTCGCCGGGGTCGCCGGAAGCGGATGCCCTAAAATCCTATGAGCTGCTTCCGTTTGAAAAGCAACTCAGCATTTGCGAGCACCTCGATATTACCCTCGAACATCTCGATGAAATGGCAAAGGAAGTTTCGCCTTACTTAACTGTAGGTTCTAAACAAAAATTACCTAGAGAGCTGGTGCGAAGGAACTGCTGGAACTTTCGATATTACAAGAAATTTAACTACATCTGAAATATTTAAATCAAATATAAAGA
>CAIPTA010000109.1 GCA_903867855.1 Oligoflexia bacterium
ATGTCTTCGAGCAAGCACGAGAGAAAAAGAAAATTCGGGATACATTCACTCGCTATGTGGCTCCAGAAATTGTGAAAGAGATGCTCGCGAATCCGGAAAAGTTAAAAGTGGGGGGAGAAAAGAAAGAACTCTCCATGCTTTTTTCCGATGTGAGGGATTTCACAAGTATTAGTGAGCGCCTCACGCCTCAGGAGCTCTCAAGTTTACTGAATCTTTATATGGGGAAAATGACAGATATCCTTTTTTCTACCCACGGCACCCTGGATAAATATATCGGAGATGCCTTGGTTGGATTTTGGGGGGCGCCAGTGGATGTGCCGGAGCAGGCCTATCAAGCAGTGCGTGGAGCCACCATGATGTTAGAGGCCTTACCAGAAATTAACCAAGAGTTTGAGCGCAGGAAATTCCCCAAAATTAATATAGGGATTGGGATCAATACGGGTGAAGTGAATGTGGGAAATATGGGTTCCGATAAAATTTTCGCGTATACGGCGCTGGGAGACCATATGAACCTGGCCTCTCGCTTGGAGAGTCTCACAAAGTATTATGGGGCGAATTTGCTGATCAGTGAATTTACGGAAGCAAAACTGGGCTCCAGGAGATCAGAATTTTGTTTGCGAGCCATCGATAAAGTGCGAGTGAAGGGGCGTTCCTCAGCCGTTACTATTTTCGAAGTTCTACCTAGCTGGCACCCGATGAGAGTGGATGGGGCGATCGAGCTTTTTGCTCGGGCTTATGAGCAGTATCTTGCGGCTAACTTTGGGGAGGCCGAAAAACTCATGAGTAGCGTGCTTGCTTTATGTCCAACTGACAAAGCGAGTGAACGCTTTCGTCACGCGGCTCAAGAGTATCAACAGAAGCCGCCCCCAGAATCATGGGATGGCGTTACAAACTATGACACAAAGTGAGCGATATTCCTTGCTAGCTTGATTCGCGTCGCCATAGAATTGTTACACGTTTATGGTGTTTTCGACGCATATTCTAATTCTCAGCTTTCTGGCAAATCCAGCTTTCGCAGCCCTAGATAAGGCGAGCGTTATCTTATTGCGAGGAGAGGTGATGGGCGAGGGCGGTAAACACCTGCAACTGCACGATGAAGTGGCTCGCGGCACCACCGTTAAAACGGGGCCGAAGAGCTTCGTGAAGCTTCTATTCTCTGATAGTTCGCAGATGAGCTTAGGGCCTGAGAGCACGATGAAATTGGAAATTACTCCGCCGGGATCGGCCAGCATGGTGAGCCTAGTGGGCGGTGAGATTCGGGCGAGGGTTACCAAGGATTTGCTGCATGAAGATCCAGCGAAGGCGAAAGATAAACTACTTATAAAAACTCCCAAAGCGGCTATGGGTATTCGGGGAACAGATTTTCAAGTGATCTATAATCCGATTAACAGCGCCACTTCTTTGCTTACGTTTGAGGGAAGTGTGGCAATGGCAAAACTCGAAGGTGCCACTACTCCAGCGGTAGCGCTCCGGCAGGCCAATGTTGTGTTTGTGGGGCCTGGTCAATTTTCTGGGCTCACCCCGACGGTTGGGATCGTCTCCCAGCCTGTGAAAATTTCTCCTGCACAATTAGAATCGATGAAGAAGAATGATAGCTTTCAAGGGCAAGACGACGCACGAAAGGGAAAAGTAGCTTCCATGGGTTCTCCGATTCCACCAGGGGTAGATGCAAAGAATTTTGCCTCTGCGGAAAAGGCTTTTGGCGCTGCGGATGCAGCTCCCGCCGTAGCTCCCAAGGGCGCACCTGTGGAGGGTGTATTTAATATCGCTGCCGGGGTGTATGCGCCTCGCGCTGGTGGGTTCCTTGATATGAAAACCGGTCTTTACGTGGCTCCTCCTGCGGGATCGAGCTTTGATGCGAATACAGGAGTATTCGTGCCGCCAAAAGCTGCAGGCGGTTTCGATGCTGCTTCTGGATCTTATGTTCCGCCGAAGGGCTTGGATCTAGATCCGGTGAAGGGCTTCGTGGCTGATGTAAAAGCTGCGCCTGCTAATTCGCCCAGTGCGAATTCTCCCTCACCACAGGTGGGTTCCTCGGCAGCGAATGCACCGCCACCGCCGGCTCCTAACTCCGCCGCTGCCGCGCTTGCTTCTGCCCTGAATAGTTCGCAGCAAGCCTCTAATGCGGGCGTGACAATTACTTTCGATAATACAATTTCTGCGGTTGCCTCTAGTGCGAATAAGCAAGGTGCGCCACCTCCGCCACCACCTGCCTTGGCACCACCTCCGCCAGTGAATACCACCGCACCTCCACCACCTCCGCCGCCACCATCCACCAATACGGCTGGATTACCGCCGCCAACGGATGGGCCTGTAACAAATCCTTATTGCCCAACTTGTCAGCAGCAAAATATTCCAAACAATAATCAACCTGCCAATAGTGCGGTTCAATTTAATATAAACGTGCAGTGATGAAATACTTCATACTCATCACTGGAATTCTTTTGTTTGCGCAGCAGGCCCTGGCTTCAGCCTATGATCCGCAACTAACAGAGGCCTATGGCTACTATAAAAAGGGAAACTATCCTCAAGCGATTCGTGTTTCCCAATCGATCGCAGACCCTGATGATCCAGCTGGTGTAGCCTTCTTCCAAGGCACTGTTTATTCCAAGATGCAGGAATTCTTGCTTGCGGCAGAGGCGTTTAAATTTGCGGAGCAGAAGAATTGCCAGGAAAAAAGTATTCACTACGATCGCGGACAAGCGCTCTATGCGGCTCAAAAGCTAGAGGAGGCGAGAGACGAATTTTTACTCTCCGCGAAGCAGAATTATAAAAAGGGAGCATCCTACTACTACGTAGCATTTGTGTTTCAAACTTTGGAGGATTTCGATTCTGCCAAAAAATACTATGGTAAAATTGCCGCACTCTCTGATGATGCGGATCATGTGAAGCAGCCTTCGCTTTTTCAAGTGGGTGAAATTCTCTATCAAGAAAATGAGAAAGTGCAAGATGCTGATCTCAAGCGTTTGCATCTCCTAGATACGGTTTTGCCAGCCTACGAACGCGCTGCGAACTTCGAGGCAGGAACGGAAACTTCCATCACTGCCGAGGGTAGAATCACCGAGGTGGACCAGAAAATTGATGCTGCCTTGCCAAGGATGATCAATGGTGTGCCGTTACCTCGCCGCGCCTATACTTTGAATTTTAGCGAGGCGCTCGAATACAATACAAACGTTACCTACCAAGCAGACTCTTCTGTGCTGCAGGTGAGTAATAAAGATGCTCTTGGCGACACTCTCACGATGCTTGCCCGCTATCAGTGGAATCTGGCTGGTAGGTGGTCGATACTCCCTGAAGTTTACTTGTCTGCCACTTACTACTCGCGCACGAATACTCCGGCGGTTTATCAAAATGATAATGTGAATATACTGCCCGCTTTGCGTACGCGATATGAGCATACAGTTTCGCAGCATCCAGCTTCTCTGCTGCTTGAAGTGGAATACGACTATATGCTTCGCGACTATCAACAGCTGCACCGCTTGCCATATTATAGCCGCTACTGGAACTATGTGCTCGGCGAGCGAGCAAAATTTTTTGATATGGGTGCCACCACCATCAAGTTAGGTTTGAAATTAGCAGAAAATGAAGATCCTTCTCGCAATGATATAAATCCTTCCATCTCGTTGGATCAGGTGGTGCGAGTGTGGGGAAAATACGATTTAGATAATACAGTTACTTATGATTATGTGCGCTCGCGAAATTCTTACTATGATGAACGCAATTATACTCTTAAAGAGAGTATGGCGATGCCTAAGCTACTTGGAAAAACAGACTTCACTCCATCACTCTCCTTGGCTGCGAAAGATACAATGAATCAGCAGTATTTTCGTGGCATTGAGCTTAACGTTAATCCAAGCATTACGTTCTCTAGGGAGCTCGGTAAAAAGTGGAGTTTAGATTTCACCTACTCCTTTATTCGCTATCTATCGAAGAGTGTAGACCAATACGAATACACTCAGCACGATGCTAAGTTTACGCTGAACTGTCACCTCTAAATTACAGTTGCGGTGCTCTCATCCTCTTTGGTGAGAAAGCTTGTGAAGTTTTTTGCGCAGCGAGTGGCTGCGAACTCAACGATATCATAATCAGCGATTTCTTCTCGGTAGAAGGGATCGAGTTTTACGAAACTTTCTGCAGCGGCACGATCCGTAAATTTTCCAAAAATTACGCCACCACTTCTTGGCTTACGAGTGCCAGAAACAATCAAGATCCCTTTGCGATAGTATTCGTCTAGGAATTGGCGATGCTCCACAAGAAAGCGATCCACTTCGGGCAAGGGTTTTTTATAGCTCACATGAATCAAAAACATTTTACTACCTCTTTAATATAGTTTACCGAGCACCAGTTGAGGATCAGGAAAATTTCGCAAAGCTTCCGCACGATATTCTTCTGAAACCACGCCGGGAAGATCGCAGCGATCTGGCTTTATATAGCTCAGCTGAAAATGCAGGTGAGGATTCCATCCGCCATTTTCTGATTTATCGCCCACCCAGGCTAGCACTTCGCCTTGCGCAAATTTTTGGCCTGCCACTTTCCCTTCGATGGATTTGGCGCTCAAATGCCCAAAGAGGGCATACAGCACATTTTCCCCAAACTGGTGCTTCGTGATCAGCGTGTAGCCGTAGTCGCCAACTTGAGGGTTATTGCCGTAGAGAAATACTTCGCCTTCATAAAAAGCATGCACCGCTGTATTGATCGGGGCGCCGATATCTATCCCCATATGGATATTTCTCTTTCCCTCGAAAAGAGCCGCGTCATACATATTTTGCCGCTTTTCGTTATACTTACCAACGCCGTAGCTCCCCTTGAGTAGACGATTTTCATCATACCCTTGAGTGAAATCATAGACTTCATAGTCCTTGGGAAGCTGAATCACGGGCGCGAATGAATAGGCGGCAAAATCAATCATCTAAGGGAGTAAACTCCAAAGTGCATGCCTGCGCAAGGCTTTGAAAAAAATCTATTTTATTTCCTTAGAATTTATTCGCAACTTCGCTACAATTTAAAGATCAGGTGTTCAGCAGGAGGCTAGGCATCCATGGGTTCAGATCTTCACACATTCATAGGCAATTGTATCGGCGGCTTGGGTTTCCTCGGCTTGTCCATCACCTTATTTCTTCGGTCGCGCAACCAGGATGATAATGTAATGTTATTTCCTGTAAAGCTAGCCGCCCGCGCAGAGTCGCCGGAGAACGAACTACGTTCTTTGTTGGCATCCGGAGCACAGAAGCTGGGCCTGCCATACGCTGCCTTCATTCGCTTTGAGAAAAATAAAAAGGCGAATATAGCGGAATTTTTTTCCTCTCGTTATGCGCAATTCGCGCCGCTCAAAAAAGGGCAAATCCTCGATCTTTCAAATTTGTATTGTGAGCGTTTTTTACGCGGAAATGATTTGATCGCGATCGACTATGCCAGTCTCTCCAGTTGGAGAGAGCATGATGGCTTCAAGACATCCGGCGTAGAGACATATATTGGAGCAGCCATAAAAGTGAATGGAGAAACTCTCGGCTCGATCAGTTTCTTTGACGAGCAAGCGCGAGACCATTTTTTCTCGGGCTCAGAAAAAGAATTTGTGCGGAAGTTGGCAGAATTAGTAGGCGCGCATCTAGGAAAAAATGCGGTGGAATTGCCAGCGCTTTCGCCTGTTTCTTCAGCGAGCACAGCGTCACTGGGTGCGGAAATTCTCTAAAAGATTATTCCAGACTAAAAAACTAGGAAAAAACATTTTTTTGGTTGGATTTCGTGAGCCACATCAGAAATAATCCGTTATCCTTTTTCATGAAAGCGGGGAATCTGTTGATGAGTCGATCTAAATCGCTGTTAGTCGCAATGAGTATCGTATTGTCTGCCTGTGCAAGCATGCAGCAAACGCCTGCTCCCGCGGATAAAACTCCTGCTCTGGCCCCTGCAGCTACTCCAATTGCCGCTACCGGCAAAGACGGTGAGCTCGCGCCCGCAGATGAAATTGATAAAATTATTTCTGATGCTAACCCTGTGCTCGCTGAAATGAGCGGTGTGGATGAAAATGGCGAAAAAGTGCCGTTGCAGATTCCCATCGAGATCAACCGTAAGGTAGCTGAGTGGATTAACTTCTTCACGGTGAGAGATCGTGAGCGCACCCAGCGTTCCTTAGAGCGTGGTGAGCCTATGCGAGAGCAAATCCAACATCTTTTGAAGGATAATGATGTTCCGCCAGAACTTTTCTATCTCGCGATGATCGAGAGTGGTTTTGTGTCACAAGCTAAATCCCGCGCCAAAGCGGTAGGGGTTTGGCAATTTATGCGCGATACAGGCAGAAATTATGGCCTCACAGTAAATTCTCAGATCGATGAACGTCGCAATTGGATAAAGGCAACTGAAGCGGCAGCGAGCTATTTGAAGGATTTGAATAATGTATTCGGCTCTTGGTACTTAGCGCTTGCTTCGTATAATGCCGGTGAACATCGCATTGTTCGCTCCATCATGCGTGGAAAAACTCGGGATTTCTGGGCTCTCGCTGAGGCGGGTCTATTACCGCGCGAAACTTTGAACTATGTGCCGAAATTTTTAGCGGCTCATATCGTAAGTAAGAATTATAAAAAATATGGTTTCGTGTTGAACCAAGATCCCGATGCCTTGAAATGGGAAGACTATGACACCGTAAGCGTGCCATCGGGAGCGCGTCTTTCCGATATTGCCTCCGCAACTGGTGTTTCTCTCGATATTTTGAAGCAATGGAACGCGGATTTGATTCGTGGCTATACCCCTTATTCCAAAACCGGCTCAGTGGATATTTATGTTCCGAAAAC
>CAIPTA010000110.1 GCA_903867855.1 Oligoflexia bacterium
AGTAATCCATCGGCTACGCCTTTAAGGCCTCACCTAAGGGTCGCCTTACTCTACGTCGACGAACGTTGCGTAGAAAACCTCGCTCATTCGGATATAAAGATTCTCACTTTATTACGCTACTCATGCCGGCATTCTCACTTCCTGCTGCTCCAGAGAACCTTACGGTTCGCCTTCAAAGCCACAGGAACGCTCCTCTACCAACCCATCTTACGATGTGTTCCCTAAATTCGGTAATATATTTAGCCTCGTTACGTCTTCGGCCGTGTATCTCTCGGCTAGTGAGCTGTTACGCTTTCTTTCAAGGATGGCTGCTTCTGAGCCGACCTCCTAGGTGTCTGAGAAATGACACGTCCTTTCCCACTTAATATATATTTAGAGACCTTATTTGAGGGTCTGGGATGTTTCCCTTTTGCGTCTAGATAATCTAGATATTCAGCGGGCCTTGCATAAAGTTGGGCAGCCTCTGGATGAGGTTTTTGCTGCGATTCGATTTGGCAAAGATGCCTTCGATCGAGCGCACCGCTAATTAGTTATATTCATTATCGCTAGACACTAGCTTACAGGCAGGTCCGAAATGATAAATAGTTTCTTCGTCCTTCGCTACATCTAGCTTGAAAGAGGCAATGAGTCGATCGGCGGAATACTGTTTGCCAGTAACATTATATAAACAATAGGCCTTCAACATTCGTTCGCACTTCACGCGATCATTCGCATCGAAGTGCATGCGAATCATATTCTCTAAGCTCATTTTTTCTTTGTTATCGCCGGAGGGGGTGATGGTGCCATGCAAGAAACAGCGAGGCGAACCAGCAAAGGCCGTGCTTGCTAAAAACAAGCTGAGTACTAGTAGAAATGTTGGTCTGGAGCTATATTTCCTTTTCACTAGTACAGTCTAACAGCAATTTTGAAGTAGGCCAAAGAAGATGGAAAATCCAATCCAGTTCCTGAAAACACCGGTAGCGGTAGTTGGTATGGGCATGAGCGGAGAATCCGTGAAACGCCTGCTGGAGCGATTTGGTGTTAAGGGGAACAAACTAGTTTGTTTCGATGATAAGCCAGGCGCTGCTGACTATTCTGATCCAGAAAAAATGATGAGTGAGCGAAAGCCAGCCACCCTAGTGGTTTCCCCCGGCGTACCACTCAGTAAAGATTGGATCGAAGATTTTCGCCTGCAAGGTGGCGACATCACAAGTGAGTTATCGATCGCGCTCCAGTTTCTTACGAAAGAGCGATTGATTTGTATCACCGGTTCTGTGGGAAAGAGCACTACTGTTTCGCTTCTTGAAGCAGGGCTGCAGAAATTTTCCCCCTATTCTTTTGTGGGCGGAAATCTTGGCCGCCCGCTGGCGGATTATGTTTTGGAACTGCTCGATCATAAGAGGCAAAAAGCAGAGTATGTGGTGCTCGAACTCTCTAGCTATCAACTGGAAAATTTTGCTCCCTTGCGCTGTGAAGTGAGTGCGATTACTCACCTCACGCCAAATCACCTCGAGCGCTATGCGGATCTGGATGAGTACTATCGCATGAAATGGACTCTCCCAGAGCGCACCGATCATCTCGTGGTGCTCAACTCCCATGGAGGTGATCTCCGAGCCTTCGCGAAGGGAAGAAAAGTATCTGCCCAAGTATTGTGGACAGATCAATACGATGAAGAGCTTACTTACCTGCACCTCGACGAAGCAAAAATTTTAGGTTCGCATAACCAGGACAATCTCGCCGTGACTGCCAAGATTGCCCGGGAGCTTTCTTGGCCGGAGGCCGCTTTTCAGGGAATGAAAACTTTTGCGGGATTGCCACATCGACTCGAAAATTTAGGTAGCATCGCCGGCGTGCGCTTTGTGAATGATAGCAAGGCTACCACCATGGAAAGCGTAAAGGTTGCTGCGCTCGGTATCTACGAGCGTATGGATCGAAAATCTCAATTGGTGCTGATGCTCGGCGGAAAAGATAAAAATCTTCCCTGGCATGAATTGAAAGAGCTTAAAAAAATTCAAAAACTTAGAGTAGTTTTCTTTGGAGCTGTGGCTGAACGAGCGAAAGAACTCTGTGAATTGCCTGGAGACTGTTTTCCAAAGCTCGGGGCTGCGGTAGCCTCACTCAAATCTATCGTGCATGTAGCGGACACAGTATTGTTAAGCCCAGGCGGAACGAGTCTCGATGAGTTCAAAAATTTCGAAGAGCGCGGAAAAGTATTCGGGGAACTGGTGAAGAAGAATTTCGGTCGTTAATTTTCTTCGTAGAGTTCAATGGGCAAGCCATCGGGATCTTGAAAAAAAGTAAATCGCCTATCGGTAAACTCATCCACCCGTATTGCTTCCACTTCCACTTCGTGGGCCTGCAGTTGAGCAATGATTTTCTCTAGTTTCTTCACGCGGAAGGCAAGGTGCCTTAATCCACAGGCCTCGGGTCGCGAAACTCGAGCAGGTGGATTTGGGAAGGAGAAAAGCTCAACTTGAGTAACGGCATTCACTTGCAAGTCTAGCTTCCAGGATTGTCTGGCTTCTCGATACACTTCATGGATTACCGGAAGGCCTAAAATCTTCGTATAGAAATGTTTCGATCTCTCATAGTCGGAGCAAATAATGGCAATGTGATGAACGCCATCAATCAAAGGATATTCTCCGCATAGTCCACTAGTTTTGGGGCTAAGCGCACTCCACCAAGCGAGCTAAGTGTTTCGAATCCCGTGGGGGAAGTGATATTCACTTCAGAAATCTTCTCCGCCATCAAGTCGGCGCCCGCAAAAATGATTCCTTTTTCTTTGAGGAAAAGACCGAGGCGATCGGTGACGCTAATTTCTTTTTTGTTCATGTCGCGAAGTGAGCCCGTGCCACCACTCGCAATATTCGATTTAATCTCACCAGCCGGCGGCATGCGCACGAAGGAGCCGATTACTTCCCCATCCAAGAAAAATACGCGGCGATCCCCAGTACGAGTTACTTCGTGTTGCAGGGGTTGTAAGAAAAATTGTGGCTCTGGTGTTTGCGGGCCAGGAATACGCTGCACATCTTTTCCCGCGTGGCCGAAGAAGGGCTTGGTTACAGCCTCTCCCTTGGGAAAATCTGTTGGCACAGGAAAGCGCCGGCCCATGGGCAAAAAGCTAGGAATCACTTCGCTTGCTTCAATGTGTCCGGATTCTAAGGCTTCCCATGGAATTAATTTTTCATGGTAGCGAAGCAGCACGGAAGGCGCATTAAGTATGGGCACATTTTTCTCTTCGAGAGCAAGCAGCCAGCAGAGCGCAATATAGCTTTCATCGAAGGGAGGATCTTTGCGAATCCAAACTGCATCATACGAATTCAGCGCTTGGGTTTCCTTGAGTAGTTCAGTGGACGGCAGCGATTTATCATTGCAGCCTGTGAAATTTTCCACGCGGGCATAGATGCGGCCTTCCCAGAGGAATAGATCTTCGTGGGTAGCCCAATGCACTGTATAGTTTCGCATCAGCATCTCGCGAGCAATGGAAAGACTCGTATCCGTATGGGCCTTCAAATTTTTAATGGGGTCACCGATTATCAAAAAGTTCATAGGCTAACTATCCTTTCATCCAGAAATTTTTCTTCATAGCTAATATCCCGCGCAGGCTCTTCGCCCTTCACAAGGTAGCGATCCAGCATGTGGAGCACCAGTAGATTCTGGCGTAGCATGGAGAGATAAGAGCGAGTGAGGGGATTTCCTTCTACCGCAATCTGCGCGCTTAAGCGTGCCGGCAGCGAAGGATCACAGAGGCCTGCAGCTCTCACATTGTCTGCCGCAAAAAACTCTCGCGAGATTTTCCCTTCTTGCAGGAAGGGCGCATTGAATTGTTTTTTGGGGCTACGACTAAATTGTTTTAATTCTTGGCTATAGGCGCGCCGAAGAATTGCTTTATCCCGCATGCCGCGTACGAGCTGTTCATCCGGCAGCTCCGCCATAAAATTCAAGATCTCACGACTAATAAAAATCGGGCGACCTTCCAAAGTGTTCGCCATCTCCATGCGATCTCCTACCCAATTGAGCACATGAGTGGGGAAGTGAGTGTGAAGAAAATAGTTTTGCCATTGAGCGAGCGGGCTTTGATCCTGATCCTGGGACACATAAGAGAAAAGGCTTTCTCTCTCTCCGCTTAACCAAGAATTTTCGCCACCAAAATAGTTCTCCGCCATGCTTTCCACTTGAGAGAACAATGGATGGGCCCAGCCGAGACTCTTCACAGAGGCTTGAAGGTCGCTACCGTCTGCCAGCGAACTTAATCCCTTTTCCCAGGCTTTCGTGCCGCCGCCCACGCGCGCTTGATACAGCGCCGCCCTAGCTGCACTTGGATGGCGCTGATAGAATTGCCACCACGCTAAGTAGCGATAGCTAGGATAGCCGCAGAAAATTTCATCGGCTCCATCACCGGTGAGCACACCGCGCACAAAGCGTCGTGCAAAGCGGGAGAGCCACCACTTGGCGGCACCGTTGGTATACGGTTGAATGAGTTCCGACGCATAGATCGCATGGGGATAAGAGTATTCGAGGGCCTCATTCGTGGTGCGGAGAGCGCGGCCCTTCAACTGTGGAAAGGCCCGGAGGAATTGGCTCACCTCTTCTGTTTCGTCGAAATCTTTTCCTTCGAAGCCCACCGTGAAGCAAGGAATCTCGGCGCCATTTTTGCTCATCTCGAAGGCGGCAATTCGGCTATCCACTCCACCGCTTAAGTAAGCACCGAGCGGCACTTCGGCTGCGAGTTTATTTTGCACGGTGCGGGCGAGGATGGATTTCAAGTCTTTCACGTTTTGCCAGTAATCACTCCTCGCAGTGCTCCTGCGACGACGCTGCACTTTTCTCTCGATCACACACTGGAAGCCATTCTCTGTGCGCTTCGCACGGAAGAGAGATCCGGGTGGAAGTTGAATCACGCCAGAAAAAGCTGTGCCCATTTCCTCGTAGAGACCCAGGAGCTGCCTCTCCATGCCGCGTTTTTCCCAATGTAATGGATGCGCGAGGCCCTTCATTTCGGAGGCAAATTCGAGGCGACCGGGGAGAAAAAATTCATAGCGCTCTTGAAAGCAGCGAAAAAAATCAGACGGAAGTTTTTTTAATCCTTCCGCGGCGAGAAAAATGGGCTTTACGCCAAAGGGATCGCGGGCGGCAATCACTTCGGCACTTTTACGGTCCCAGATCACGAAGGCAAATTCGCCATCGAAGCTGGAGAGGAATTTGTCGGCACCATTCACAAGATAGGAAGCCAAGATCACTTCCGTATCTGCATGGGAGCGGAACGAATAGTGAGAGGCTAACTGATTGCGCAAGGCAGAATAGTCATAGAGTTCGCCGTTAAAAATGATGGAGGCGCGATTATCTAGATCCGAGAGAGGCTGAGCACCATCTGCCAGGCCGCGAAAGGCAAGCCGATAGTGATAAAGCGCAATACCGGGCTCGAGGAGCTCGCCCTTGCCCGTATTTCCGCGATGCGCCAAGCGGGACGCCTTATCGCGAAAGTGCTGCTCTTCCTGAACAGAAAAGCGCTGGCCCGATTGCCCGTAGATTCCGAGAAAACCGCACATGAGATTTCTTTACCACAGAGCGCGTCACGGGGTATGGTTCTTTTTCATGAAAACAGCTCTACAGATCGAACAAATCAGCAAAAGCTATTCAGGCAAAGAAGTGGTGAAGGGGATCTCGCTCCAAATCGAAGCGGGAGAAATCTTTGGGCTTCTCGGCCCCAATGGCGCCGGCAAAAGCACCACTATCAATATGATCACCGGCGTAACCAGCGTGGATCGCGGTAAAATCTCGGTGTTTGGCTTTGATAACCAGGCCAATTTTATTCAAACTCGGCGCTTGGTAGGCGTGATGCACCAAGAGATTGTGGTGGATACTTTCTTCACCATTGATAAAGCCCTCGAAATTCATTCAGGGTATTACGGCGTGCCAGACAATAAAAAATGGCGATCCGAACTAATTGAGCGCCTTGCCCTCGGGCCGCACCTCAATAAGAGCATGAATAAACTCTCTGGCGGTATGAAGCGCCGGTTTATGGTAGCCAAAGCATTAATCCACCAACCACAACTTCTGATTCTCGATGAGCCAACAGCCGGTGTCGACGTGGAACTCCGCAAACAGCTCTGGGAGTTCGTGCGCGAACTCAATGAAAAGCGTGGCATCACCGTGCTGCTCACTACTCACTATCTCGAAGAAGCGGAAGAAATGTGCGGACGCATAGCCATCATGAATCATGGCAATGTGATCGCGATGAATAAAACCCATGCGCTCCTCGATCAGCTCGATGAAAAGCGCATGATCGTGCATTTTGAGAAAAATATTCACGAAGTGCCAGTGGCGCTCAAGGCCTATGAAGCTACGGTAGAAGAAGCTGGCATGGCTGTTTCCTTAAAAATTGCGAAAGGCGCTAGCGTGGCAGATGCTCTCACCGCAATCACCTCCATGGGCTTAACGATTCGGGATATCGAAACTCGCGCTCCGAACCTGGAAGAGGCCTTTCTTAAACTCACCGCCGGAACTCACGGAGCTCACCATGCCTGATCAAAGCGTCTTTATCCCTTGGTTGCCCTTCTTCACGTTGCTGAAAAAAGAAGTGCTCCGTTTTCTTTCTGTGGCAGCGCAAACAGTTATTACTCCGATCATTACGGCTTCGCTCTACTTGCTTGTTTTTGGCGTGAGCCTCGGCGGAAAAATTTCGCTTTTCCCACAGTTCAGCTATGTGCAATTCGTGGTGCCCGGACTCATTCTCATGGGAGCCATCAATAATTCTTTCGCGAACACTTCTTCTTCCCTCTTTTTCTCCCGCTATCTGGGAAATATCGTGGATCTCCTCGTGACTCCCATCACGCCCTCGCAATTCATCATGGCCTATACGATTGCCGCCATTTTTCGCGGACTCATCGTGGGTACCTCCACTTTTCTTGTGTCGCTGTTTTTTGCTCGTCTTCCATGGGTGCATCCGTTTCAAGCACTCGCGATGATTTTGATGGCTAACTTTCTCTTTGCCCAGCTCGGCATGATCGCGGCGATCTATTCCAATTCCTTCGATGCGCTTTCGATGTACACAAACTTTCTCATCTTGCCGCTCATCTATACTGGCGGACTCTTCTATCCCATCTCCATGTTGCCACCCTTTTGGCATCATGTTTCGCAAGCGAATCCGCTCTCGTATTTGATCGATGGATTTCGCCAGGCCATTCTGGGGATTGGCGATAACTCGTTTGCGATAGACTTTGGCTTAGCCGCAGTAATCGGAACTGTATTTTTTATTTGGGCGGCGACTCTAATTCGCCAGGGCAAGCGACTACGCGCTTAAGCAGCTTCTTTTTTCTTCGCTAGCACATTTTCTCTTAGCTTTAGAAGGAATTGTTTCTGACGTTCAATTTTCAAGGTGAGCGGATTTTCGGGAGTAATGCTTTCTCGATTTTTGAGCGTAGCTACCGAGTACAATAGCTTTTCCAGGAAAGCTTTTTTCGCCAATAGTTTTTCGTGAGTGGCAAGATCCACAATTCTTTGTGGCGCGGGTATTTGCTCGGGCTCTGGTGCTGCCACGGCTACCTCTAGAACTTCGCTGGTGTTGCTGATCGCTTCTTCTGCTTGCACGGGCTCGCTAAAAATCTGCTCTTCTATAACTGCTGCTGGAGCTTCCTCTGGAACTTCTTCTGGCGCTCCGTGCACAACCACAATCGGAGATTTTTTTTCTTCAGGAGCTGGTGCTTGGCTTTCTTGCAGGGCTGCATAGAGTCCATCGGATTCCACTTCATCTTGATTTCGGGAATGGATCGTTTCAAATAGCTGATCGTCAGCATTAAAGGCTTCGTCATCCTCCTCGTCTGGAGTGAAAAATTGATCTTCCTCCGATTCGCCAGGGTCAAAAAAAGTATCCTCACCGCTGAGGCTCTCCAATAAGGCGTCGCCCTCTGGCATGCGCGGGAGGGCTGGAGGCGTTGGAATTTTCAAGGAGGCTTGCGATGCCATATGCAGTGAAGGAATTTCCTTGGTGAGGAGCATATCAGCAAGACTAAATTCTTGGAGTCCGGTTTCGCCAAGGTCGCTAGAATTTGCTTCTGCCACGCTTAGCTTCACCACATTGCTAGCTACCATCGTAGAATTTTTCGTGGCGATAACTTTGTATTCGCCCTCGTATTTTTTCTTTACCTCGGTGAATTCAAGCGTATCACTCGTCACCCCAGAAATTTTTCTGCCATTAAAAAACCATTGCAGTGAAACGCCTTTCAAATCTTCATCGCTCAGATCCACCAAACGAAATTTGCAGGCCTTCCCCAGCGCTACGATGAGATTTTCCGGTTCGATCTTGAGCGGAGGGAGCTTGTTGGCGGCAAAAAAACTTATCATGGCGGATTTCGACATCACGCTGCCCACAAAGTTTTTGGCTTCGCAGGTATAGGCGCCACCATTGTTTCCGCGAGTCTTCACAATAACGAAACTATTATTTACGGCACCCGGAATTTTAATTCCGTTTTGGTACCATTGGTAGGTGGGGGAGGGCACTCCCTGCGCTTCCACGCGCAAAATCAACTTCTGACCAATCTTCATTTGTTTATTGGCAGGTTCCCGAGTGATTTTGGGGATTTTGAAAATCTCATCGCTGCTAGCGGCGCTAGCGGAGGCTTTCTTCGGTTTTTCGAATTTCTTTTTCTCCACAGCTACGTATCGGCAGCCTGTGGGGAATTGTTAATTTACTCGCCGTCGATGCTGAATTTACCGGGTCCTACGAAGAGGAGACCCGCGAATACCACGCAAAGTTCCGCCGCATGGGAATACACGGAAAAGCTATCGCCCTTACTCAGGTGCATCGTAGTTGCTACTGCCATATTAATGGTGAGCAGGAGCGCTGCCGGACGGAACAAAAACCCCAGCACAAAGAGTATACCGCCAGCAAACTCGGCAAAGGCCGCCATAAAGCCCCAAAATATCGGATACCAAGTAATGTGCCAGAGTGCGATGGCGCCGCCGAGCTGAGTCCAGGTGGCGGGGCCGCCGAACATTTTGTCGGAGCCATGGAGCACAAAGGCAACTCCTAATCCAACGCGCATGAGGAAGAGTCCGAATTCACGAAGCTTACCGAGAAATTTTAGGCTTAGCATGGCTACTATTCTAAGGCAGAACTTAGTTACAAGTAAAGGCCACTAGGTAGGCTAGCTTTAATGAGCGCTGTTACGTGCTCGAGTTTTTCTGTGAACGTTTCCGTTGCGGGCACGATATGAAGATTTGGATGTTGCTCCCAAACTTTTCGAATCTTGGCGTCGATTTGTGCCGCCTGTTCCGGTGTTTCGATTCGCATCGGGTTACTGAGATTATTATAGCCGAGCCCAGCGGAGGGCGTGCA
>CAIPTA010000111.1 GCA_903867855.1 Oligoflexia bacterium
AGCTTCTAGGGGATAGCCCATGTCCCTAGATATGCGCAGTGCTATTGTAGGCAACAATCACCTGATGCCGAAAGAATTCGATTTTTTGCGAAAGCACCCGCTCTTAGATTTTGTAGGCCCAAAATATCCTGCTGAAACTGAGTTTCTTTCTGCTGATGTTATTTTTGTGCCGGTACCCGCTGAGACTGGATCTAGAGTGAGAATTATTCAGGCTTTTTCTCTTGGGTGCCCAGTTGTGGGCCACGATGCAAATCAATTGGGAATCGCGGAAATACTAGACGGTGGAAATATTTTGCTATCAGGCACTAGTTCAGGCCTCGTAGATAAATTATTTGCTCTATACTCTGATCCTGAACTGGCCAAGCGTTTGGGAGCAAGTGGTCGCAAAACATATGAGGCCGCCTACACTCCAAAATACGCCTCTGAGGTGATGGAATATTGGATTCAAGAAGCCGTTGAGCGCTTCAAGGCCGAACAACAGAGGATAGTGATTCGGTGATGGTAGCCGCAGAGATACTTGCACTGGCATGTTATACGCCCCCTAAGCGGATTCAGTTGCTTGGGCTAGAAGCGTTACACCACCCAGTTCTCGAAGTTAAAAAAGCATCTTTTATGGTCGATGGCGATCTAATTCCAGCACTTTGGGTCAAAACTACTTCAAAAAGTAAACGCCGTGGAATCATTTATGTGCAACATCCGCACAGTGGACTTTGGGACCTTGGAAAAAATGCGGTACTTTCAAAAACAGGTCAGATCGGCCCGACCATTGACGCCTTCTTGGCGAATGGATTTGATATTTTCGCAATTGATGCCATTTGTTTTGGTGAGCGAAAACATTTTGCTGATGGCATCCAAGGCGCACACCAAGAGCTAGGCTCAAGGATTGCCTCTGGAAGCACACTCTTGGCGAAGGTTCTCTCTGATACATTTGCGGGCCTGAGTATTGCGAAAGAAATAGCAGAGCAAGAAAAAATCCCGCTTGCTGGATTCTGGGGATTTTCCTATGGAGCTAAATTAGCCTTATGGATTCCGCTCATTTTCCCGGATTTGCCGAAAATTATTTCAACGCTCGGTTGCATTACTTATAGAGCCTCCATTGAGGAAAAAATTCCAATTCAGATGGAATTCCTGATCCCAAATTCCTTTCCTACTTTTGATATCGATAAACTATTTTGCTTTTTTAAGAATCAGCGACTTTTGATTCAGGCCGGTAACAGAGACAAATGGTCAACGGGCTTTGTAGATGTGGAACAGGCTGTGAAGGAAAATCCAAGTATTTCCTTTGAGCTATATGAGTGCGAGCACCAAATTCAGCCCGGCATGATAGAATCTTGTCTTCGCCATTTTGAGCCGTGATTAAAAAAGAGCGAGCGAATCTTGTTCTTTTTTAAGTCGTTGTGAAAGCTCTCGATAGGCGAAATAGGATTTTAGCGTGAATTGACGGAACAAAATTGCCTGTTTTTTTATGTTTTTCAGCCATTTAGGAACTCTTTTTTTCCACTCTTTGGGCACATTGGAATTTGGTTTCCATGATAGATGGCTAGCTAATTCCGGAATTGAAGTGGCTTTTGTCCAAACTGGAATTTTATTTATCGGAACGGGACTCTTTCCCAGTCTATTTTCTTCCTCAATAATTTGGCTACAAAGTTGATAGTAGCGCACGAGATTTTGCCCTTTTTGATGCCATATTGGACGTTCAGTATTCTCCTTCGAAAGGGAAAAATACTCTTGATATGCGGGTATTGAGTGATCGCGGTGTTCTAGCCAATGGAGCTCTTTTTCAGACAGTGGCTTCAAAATATAATTTTTTGATACTTCGTCAATATTTGAGTGGGTAGAGCTTGGCTGAGACCCATGAGAATAGCTCTGCACCCAGGGAATAATGGCCACATTTGGTTCGCCAGCCAAATACAATCGAAAGCCACGCTTTAACCAAAACGCTGAATTTCTAGGCAGGTCGTCGCCGGCGTCACAAAAGAAGTGAAATTCGTCAGCTAACTTTCGGACATGAGCAAGATTCCAAATAGCTGTAGTGCTGAAGCCTCGATTTGTTCGGTAGGCGTTTGCGGAGGCTATATACTCACAGGAGTTGTGGTAGCTCGCCATTCGACGTAAAAACAAGGGTTGAATTTGTATGGCATCTTGGCACTCATCGAATACTTTTTCGCAATTCTCGATGAATCCTTTAGCATCCAAAACAAACTGAGAGTCATCTTCAAAGAAAAAACAGTAGTCGTATCCAATTGAAAGAGCGTATTTCAATGCATACGACATGTTTTTATAAAAGCCACCGTAAGCTAGATTGTCGGCGCCACGATTACGAATATAGGATTTCCATTTTCCATTGCCGGTAGCACATATCCTATCGATCACCTGAGAAACCAAAGGATCGGAGCTTCCATCATCGATTATTAGGCGATCACCAATTGGAAAGAAACTATCGATAGACCGGGCGGCATTTAGTAGAAAAGATGGTCGATTATACGTAAATAGACAGAGCAGTACTTTTTTATTCATGATTTTTTTGGAAAATAAAAAGACTATTTGCTCTACTTACTAATTTCCATTTTGAATTTTCCAGCAAAAACTCTTTAACCACGAGTCCTGGCCCAGTATGTAGGCGGTCACTTTTATCTTTCGGCACATTAAGATATGTATCGTGAAAGGCCACATATCCACCAACATTCACGATGGGGGACCAATCTAGAAAATCTTTTTTTACTGCTTCGTAAGAATGGTCACCGTCGATGAATATAAAATCGATATGTTTGGTTTCGTTCCATTTTTTTCGCACCTCAGAGCTAAAGCCAGGCATAGCCTCAACGAGATCAGAGAGCCCAGCGTCGCTAATATTTTTTTGAAATTGTTCTATTAGTGAACGGCCCAAGGCTGCAGCATCTTTGGAGTAACGAACGGCAGATCTTGCATCACCCGCACCATTGAAGGGGTCAACGCAATAGAGTTTCCCTTGATTTTTTTTGAGGCCACTTGCAATTACAATCGAGGATTTGCCCTGCCAGGATCCAATTTCCACAATGGTAGGGTTCTTTTTGACAATACTTTTTGAGGCTTCGTGAAGCGCGATTGCCTCATCATCCATCAGAAAACCATCAATCAAATGAAAACGTGACATTAAAAAATAACGCATGCCATTTTTTGCAATGAATCTTAAGCGAGCTTTATGCTGCCAATATCGCTTCATGGTCGCATCAGATAAATGGCTTTTTATACTTTGTTTTATGATTGAAAAAACTGATTTTTCCACGCGTCCACACACATCTTCGTATAGTTAGCGCGATCAAATGCTCCGCGCTTACCAATATATTGAAACCACTCGTTTACAGGAAATACTAGGCCCATTTTTTCTTTTCGGTCGAGTAACTCTTTTGGCAAATATCGTTTAGCCACTTCTCGAACGATCCATTTCAATGTAGTACCGCGAATTTTTAGATCCGGTGATAGCGAAAAGGCAAATTCGGCGATTCGATGATCGAGGAATGGCGAGCGATTTTCTAGGCCAAAGGCCGATGAAGTTCGGTCTTCCATCTGCAACAGTGAGGGCAGAAGCAACTTAAATTCAGTATAGCCAATTGCATGAACGAGATCGGAAAACTGGTTAAAATATCGGGAAATAAGTTTTTCTACGGTAGCATCCGGAACATTCCCACGATTAATTAAATGCGCAAATCTAGAGAGTCGCGAGCCTAGGTAATAGTTTAATAATGGACGATAGCGAGTGAGTTCTGGGAGTTTATAAATCTCCTCCTCGTATGTCATAATTAAATAGCGGCTATATCCAGAAAATAGTTCATCTGATCCTTCGCCAGACATCACAATTTTCACATGTTTTGAAGCTTCCTTGGCCAACATATAGAGTGGAAACATGCTGAGCGAACCAACGGGCATGTCCATGTGATACATGATTTTAGGCAGGTAGTTTTGAAAGTCTTCTTTGGTCGGCTGAACAATAATGTGCTCGGTCTTAATTTGAGCGGCCATTATTTTGGCGTATTGTAGTTCAGAATATTTTTCGCCGTGGCCAAAATCTACACTAAAGGCGATCGGCGGTTTGGCGATCGCGGCGATTAGGGCTGAATCAATACCGCCCGATAGATACAATCCCATTTTAACATCTGAGCGTAAGCGCAATTTAATGGACTCTTGAAATAGAGCATCCAATTCATCTACGGCACGTTCTGGATTAATTTCTCGAATTCCATCAAAAACATTCCAGTACTCTGAAACTCTCTTGCCGCGATATTTTGATTTAATACCATTGTAGACAAGTTGGTGTCCCGGTTCGAGCGATTGAACTCCAACAAAAAGGGTTTCACTGCCACTCATGTATTCAAAAGCTTCAAATTCTTCGGGAAATTGAAACTCTGGATTAGACATTTGGGTGAGGATACCCTTCACCTCAGAGGCGAAAATAAATTCATTTTCTGTTTCGTAAAAATAAAAAGGTTTTTCGCCAATTCTATCTCGGGCGGCGAACAGAAGATCTTTTTCCAAATCCAAAATGGCGAACGAAAACATCCCATTGAAGCGCTGGAGGCAGGCCGAGCCCCATTCTTTATAGCTCTTAATAAGAACTTCAGAGTCGCTCTGTGTTTTAAAGGTGTGGCCTTTGCTTTTTAGTTCTTCGCGAAGTTCAATATAATTATAGAGCTCGCCGTTGTACACGAGCACCAAGTCTTCACCCGTGTTGGAGGATTTTTCAATAATTGGGCATAAACCCGTCGACTTTAGGTCGATGATGCTCAATCGCACCATACCTAAATGAGCCTTTTCTGAAATATAGGTGCCAGTATCATCCGGGCCACGATGTTTGATGGCACTCAAGATCCCAGATAGACGCCCCTGGTCACTCAAGGGTCTATTTTTGCTGATTATTCCCGCTATTCCACACATATTTCTTCTGTTGGTAACCGAATACCACCCTTTAGCCAAGCTTTAAATGATGGTCCGCAATCGACAATATTGCCTGGCGATGGGTAACAATAATGATGGTCATTTTCCCTTTAAACTTTCTAAAGGAAGAGATGAGGCGTGCCTCGGTTTCATCGTCTAAATTCGCGGTTGCTTCGTCTAAAATTAGAACAGAAGGATTTCTTATTAAGGCTCTGGCCAAAGAAAGGCGTTGTTTTTGCCCTGCTGAAAGGCCCTGACCTTGGTCGGTAATTTTATGGTTTAAGCCAAGGGGCAACTGTTGGATGAATTGACACTCAGAGTCTATAAGCGCTTGGCTAAGCTGCTCACTGGAGGGGGGAGATTTAAGGCCATAAAAGATATTTTCTTGTACTGTGCCATCAATCAGAAAGCTTTCTGGGCCAACATAGCCGATTTTTGAAAAAAGCCCCTGCCTTACGCTTAGCAATGGTTTGGTTTCACCATTTTCAAACTGAATATCAAGTTCGCCGTGATCTGGAACATTGGTTCCCAAAAGTAATCCTAGGAGTGTGCTCTTCCCCGAGCCAGAAGCACCGGTGATTACAAATGTAGAGCCAGCTGGAATTTGAAGGGAAAGCCCTTGGAGTGTTGCTTCGCTGGCGGAAGGATATTGGTAAGATACATTAGTTAAAGACCATCCCCACGGCTTTTCTGCAGCCGAAACAATGGAAGGAGCCACGGTCTTTACTTTTTTATGCTGCTCCATTTGTTTGGAAGCATTAGTCCACCAAGAGGCGAGCTCGTGAAACCTTGGCCACTGAAAAACAAAGTTAGAATAGGTTTTAGAAATTTCGGATCCGCCCTGCACAAAGCGAATAAAGAGGTAGAAATAAGAAATTACATAACCGGTACCACCTTGGTTAGTTTTTGCGAGCGAAACGGCCACGCCACAAGCTAGGACTATGCCAGCGAATTGAGGTAATACAAATTTAAGTCCCGAGACGTTCCAATAGTTGATCGTGTTTTTTGCAAAGGAGTTTAAGCTAGAGAAAAGTTTTTGTTCCTCTTGATCTACAGTTCCATAAATTTGCATTAGCAGGAGATTTTTCAGGTTAACAACGAGTCCGCGGTTTGTCTTATCGGAATCACTTTTTAAACTTTTTCCATAGACTCCGATTTTCTTATCGAGCAGGTAGGTGGGCCCTATGAGTACTAAAAGTAGCAAACTTGAAATTGCTGTTGGTATTGGTGCAATTGAGACCAAGCTTATTCCAACCAGGATCGTTAGAGACAGCTGAACGGCGCAGGTTACCAATGACATAACAACACCTGCCGAGGTATTTGTGCGTTCATAAAAAAGACCAAGTACATGGCCGTAGCTAACGCTTTGTTCGCGAAGCGCCCACTCAATTAAGCGTTTTCGTTGCAGCAGCATGAACTCTTCCTGGGCGGCACCTTGAAAATAAACTTGGCCCCAAAGAAGAAGGCAGCGAAAGAGTCCCATTAAAAATATGATGACCAAAATTCCCGTTAGGCCTTCCACGGGTAACCATTTGGGTAGGCCGTTGCCGCTAATGCCAAGAAGCTTGAAAAGCAGTGCCTGAATGCCAAATGCAAAAGAAAGCTCAACAACATAAAGAATAAGGCCAACTATGAAGGCCTTAAATATATAGCGAGAAACCTCTTTTCCAAGGAAGGCGATAAGTCTATTAACTCTTGTCAAAAAAATCTTTCTCCAGATATTTCTGGTTAATCTACAAAAATAAAATTGTCTTGCCCTAAAATGATACGCTTAAGTCGGCGAAGCCGCTGTGGCCAAGTGAATGGGGTAAAGCCTTTATTGTAATTCGGCAAGGCGGTGGTCACTCTTTTAATAGTAGAGCGCATGGCTTTCGAATAGGGATCATAGATTAACTTTTTCGCTTCTTTAGAGATCCGCATAGGTGGCGGATAAAGATTGAAAAAATTTCTATTGATTATCTTGAGGCCTTGGAAATGAAATATGATTAATACGTCATTGCCGATGTAGATGTTTCCCTCACGCGAGCTTACTTCGCGCTCGAGAGTATTCCAAGGTGCCGCGTTCACGCCTATCGTGTTCAACTCGCAAACGCTATTGTAGCGGTTGCGAGCATCGTCCAGATATTTTTGATCCGTATAACGATTTTCTTCCGGAATGGATCCGCACCAGTCTAAACAAAGATCGGCCCACCAATTGAGGGCAGTTTGACCCTCTTCATTCTTTTTAAAACCCACCAACCCCGAATTAATTCTGCCTACCGAACTTTCAAAGGAGGCAAAACTCGCCGTGTAATGATGTGGGGTGAAAAACATGGAACAATCATTGATGGGTAATATTTTTTCTGCGGGTTGAAAAAACATCATATCGCCATCAAGCCATATAATCCAATCGCCTTCAGCGGCGGTTTGCATGGCGTGTTGAAGCGCGATCGGTTTGCCGGTTTGGCAAAATTCCGCAGTAGAGCGCTTACCTTGCAGGGAGGTCCAAGCATGAGTTGCATATTCTTCAAAGCAGACCACTGTGAGGCCCGGAATGTTTATTTCTTTCATGGCAGGGCCTGCCTCTTTATCGTTCGCGTAAAAAAGAATCTTTCCTTGAGAGTTCTGCTTCAAGAAAGATTCAATCAGTGTAATAGAGCGAAAAAGATAGGCAAAATCGCCAGCTGTGACAAAGTGATTCAAAAAGACCTCGAAAAATGAGAATTGCCAAAGGAAATCATATGATCAACTTTCTCTTGCAGCCAATATTTTTAGAGCAGATATTTTAACCGCAAAGGCGGCAATTGAAATCTTTCCACTTGGTTCAAAAAAACGAGAAATAGTTAAAGGTGTCATTCCGGCAGCTGTTAGTAAGTAATCCAAACTTTTGCGATTGTATAAATGATGGTGAAGTGGCCCAAGAATATTATCATTTGGTGGACGATAAGTGATCGTTAGTTCGTCTGGTAATTCAATATAAAATAGACCAGTTTCAGTAAGTGCATTTGCCACTTGTCGCACTAAGGGTAGCGGATCCGAAACGTGCTCCACAATCTTGTTTGCCGTGCAAAGATCAAAGTTTTTTAGATCTGCCTGGCCCGTAAATAACTCGTTTCGTACCGAGAATAAATTAAGCGAACGCAAATGCTCGGCAGCGATCGGATCTGGCTCAACTGCAAGCATTTCAAATTTAGAGGCCCGCGCATCGCGTAGCATTCGTGCAAGAAAAACTCCCGTACCGGCACCAATATCTAGCACTTTGATTGGACTATTCGCTTGATATGTTGGCAGCGACTCGAGAAAAGTAAGAACACGATCAACCCTTAGCGCATTGTCAGATTTGTGTTTCGGTAGATCCATCACAAGTTCAAATTTTTTGGTTAAACTTGATCCTTGAAAATCCACTTCGTAGTAAGCGGAGGCAAGCGAGCTCAGTTTTTCGATTGAATCCTGTGGAGGGAAATTCTGAAGCACACCACAAGAATGACAGCGCATCCAATCCCGGCGATAGTCTAATGGTGAAACTCCCAAATGTTTTTCGAAACGGTCTGGCTCGTAAATGGAAAGGGCGATTTCGGTTATATTAGAAGCGCAAATAGAGCATTTCTTCATTGGTTAGTTCCTGCTCAGCTTCTTCTCAACTTCAAAACTCATACGAGTCGCCTTTAGCTGCTCGTTAATTGAGATCGGAAGCTTCGATTTTGTAATACCGTCGAAGAAGGCAACAAGTTCTTCTTTGTGTCCTTTCGAAGTGTATTTCGCCTCTTGTTTTGTGGTGGGCGTGGGCATCCAGATGCCACTCTTGTAATCACTCATTGTGAGCACTTTGCTGTCGAAAAAGATTTTTAGCTCTTCTTTGGGGAGGGCAGGATTCCCCATTGCTGTATAAAGCAGCGACGCGACGGACCCACCGGAGAATTCGAAATTCACGGAGAAATTATCATCCTGGCGATAGGTGCCCTGAGCACCGATCGAGGAAACTTTTGTGTCCACTAATTCCGGATTGCCGAGCAAATACAAAAATAAATCGTAGATATGGCAAGCTTCCCCAATATTTCTGCCGCCACCTTCGTGACCATGCACCCAGTGGTCAGCGGGCAAAAAGCCCGCATTCATGGTGTATTGAATAAAAGCTGGATTGGTTCTGCTCTTTAATTTCTCTTGGGCAAAGATGGCAGCGGGAGAAAAACGGCGATTAAATCCAGTGAGCAGTATTGGCTTATTGCTCCCACCATCTGCATAAAATTTTTCAATACCAACTAATTCCTGTTCATTCAGCGCCAAGGGCTTTTCCACCAAAACATGCTTGCCTGCTTTCAAAAAATCCAACGCGAGCGAAGCATGTTGATCGTGCCTGGTACCGATAAGCACAGCTGTTACACTTGGATCACGAAGTGGAATATTCCAGTCTGTGGCCGCATTTGCAAAACCATAGCGATCCGCTAATATTTTTGCCTTATGACCTGTTCTACAAACAATATAGGCAGGCGTGAATTGGCCGGTTAGCTCACGCAAGTTGGGCAGGTGCACATTCTCCGTGAACACACCCGCACCGATGATAGCCAAATGGGGAATTTTCCCAGAAGCTTTTGTAGCCGGTACATTTAGCGCGATCGTCTGCTCTTTGGTGTACTTGCTTTGAGGATAAGAAAGCAGCGATGTCATTGTGGATCCAGACTTCAACGCACTGAAGGCCTCTTCGGCTTTTTCAATCGGAAAACTCCCTTGAATCAGGGGTGCAATCCGCAAACGTTTGGTGCCGATGAAATCCAGATACATTTCCATGTTTCTGGTTTCCGTCCAGCGCACCTGAGAAATGGGGTATTCAATTCCCATCTCTTCGTACTGACGATCATAGCGGCCGGGGCCATAGGATGTGGAAATACGAAAGTCTAATTCCTTTTCGTACATGTCTTCGCGACGCAGATTTAGTGGAACATCTCCCACTAAAACCACGCGACCTTTTTTGCGGCAAGCTTGAAAAGCTTGGGAAATAATCTGGGGGGCATTTCCCGAGGCAGTAATAATCACGCCATCCACGCCCACACCGTTGGTGGCCTGCTGAGCGGCTTTCACCAAATCTTCCTCAGCGTTGATTTTTCTATCCATGCCGAGATTAATGGCTAGCGCCGTGCGCGCTTCCTCTAAATCTATACCCAAAACTCGGCAGCCATTGGCTTTCAACAGCTGCGCCGTCATTTGTCCGAGCACACCGAGGCCAATTACTAAAAATGTTTCACCAAGCGTAGGTTCTAGGCGACGCACACCCTGCAGCGCGATCGAGCCAAGTGCAACGGATGCGGCTTCTTCACTTCTAACCTCGCTAGGAATGTGGACAGCGAGATTCACGGGCACGCTTACAAACTCTGCATGGTTCGCACACTGTGCGCCAGCGCAGGCAACACGATCACCAACTTTGAAACCGCTCACACCTTCGCCAACATCCACCACGACGCCAGAAAGAGAATAGCCCAGTGCTTTTGGTGTGCCCACTTTCGATTCCACAGCGGCGCTCGCGGCACGCAGGCCTTGTTGGCGTGCGATTTGTAAAACCTTGCTCACGTGTTGCGGTTTATCGAGAGCCTTTCGCCAAATTGGGGTGGCGCTGGAGCGAAGTCCGCTGAGTTCAGTGCCAGCGGAAATGCAAGAGAAGGCGGTTTGCACTAAGATGCGACCCGCTTCCACGCTCGGGGCGGGCACCTCTTCAACAATTACTTTTCCTTTTAGATCTAAAATTTGTTTCATTGCCAAATGCCACGGGTGTCGAAAATTTGTTTTTTGGCGAGTAAGGAGCGGTCTACTGCGCGAAATTGGCTATGATCCACAAGCAGCGAAATGATCGACGAGCCTTGTAATGCGCTTGGGAGATCCATGAGTTTGATATTGCCATATTTTGCCAACGCTTTTGGCAGGCTTTTAATATGCGGCTCCACAGCAAGAATCGTGAGGCCTGATGCCGCGAGAATCTGCACAATTTCTACAGCGGGGGAGCTACGAAGATCATCCACATTTGCTTTGAATGCGAGGCCGAGACAAGCAACACTGCTTTGCTTTTCTTTCTTGGCCGCTGCAATAATTTTGGCAGCAATATGCTTGGGGCGAGAATCGTTAATTTCTCGTGCAGCACGAATGAGGCGCGATTCTTCGGGAGCGGAGTCGACGATAAACCACGGATCAACGGCGATGCAGTGTCCGCCAACGCCAGGGCCGGGGTTCAAAATTTTTACGCGAGGGTGCTTGCTAGCGAGGGCAATCAGCTGCCAGACATCCACATCTAGTTTTTCGCAGATATAAGAAAGTTCATTCGCAAAGGCGATGTTCACATCGCGGAACGCATTTTCTGTAAGTTTCGCAAGCTCGGCGGTGCGAGCGTCTGTTAAGTGAATGCTTCCATTTACAAAACTGGCGTAAAACTCCTGAGCTTTAAGCGAGCTGGCAGTATTGATGCCGCCGATAATTCTATCGTTCAGAATCAATTCCTTCAAAATTTGGCCAGGTAATACGCGCTCTGGGCAGTGGGCAAAATAAATTTCATCGAGATTGAGATCGGAGCGTTCTTCTTTTACCCAATCGCGCATTTTTTCTGTAGTACCCACGGGGCTTGTCGATTCCAGGATGAGTAGATCACCAGATTTTAATACCGGAGCTATTGAACGAACCGCACTTTCCACATAGGTCAAATCCGGCTTGAAACCTTCTTCAAAAAAAGGAGTGGGTACCGCAACGATAAAGATATCTGCTTCATCAGGAGTGAGGCTCGCCTTTAGGTGGCCACTTTGCACGGCTGATTTCACCAGGATATCTAGGTCTGGCTCGTGAATATGAATTTGGCCCTGGTTAATGGTATCGACTGTGCTTTTTTGAACGTCTACACCTAATACAGAATATCCCTTGGTTGCTACTAAGCTAGCCGTTGGCAAACCAATATATCCGAGCCCTAAAACACAAATTTTTTTCACAAGGCAAGCTCCCTAAGCTATCGTAAGAGTCCGTGATACAGAGAAGGCTCAAACAAATCAAATCAAATAATGACGTATTGCACCAATATACATAAGGCCAAACGTTGGGTCACTATAATCAGAGCGAAGCTACATCGAAAGCTGAAATTACGCACGCCCCCAGCAGGGCTGGATTTAGTTCAAAATCTTAATGCGGTGGGTCTTCATTTGCGTGCTCCCAAGGGCGAGCGACCCGCTTCCATCGATGCGGATATAGTTAAGAATTATTTAGAGCGTAGCTATAATATTTTGGGGTCGGGCTGGAGAAAATGGGATTCCGAATCTCTACGCAACCAAGCGGACATAAAGGTGCCCTGGGAACTCGCCCGGCTGCAACACCTGCCGCAACTCGCTTGGCGTTTCTACCTTCAGCCATCTAAGGAGATAGAGAGCGAAATTTCTGCATGCATCCGAGATTTTATCGCGGAAAATCCTTTGGACGACGGGGTGAATTGGACAAACGCGATGGAGGTGAGCATCCGCGCGGCTAACATGATTATAGCCTATGAGTTACTGGTGCTTGCGGAATCTAGTATCCCAAAAGAGCTCTCTCCCATTTTAGTAAAAACGGTAACGGAACATGGACGCTATATTTACCGAAATCTAGAATGGTACAGCCTTGGAAGGGGTAATCATTATCTCGCAGATCTCGTGGGCCTCCTCTTTTGCTCCGCCTGGCTGCCACCCTCGGCAGAAATGGAACAATGGGCTGCGTTCGCGAAAGAGGAACTGCGCTTAGAAATGAAGCGGCAGTTTCTTCCTGATGGCAGCAATTTCGAGGGCTCTGTTTTTTACCATCAGTTGAGTTTAGAGATGCTGGTTTATTCAGAGGGCACATTTTCGGCGCTTGGATCGAAATATCCAGGATTATCGTTTGAGGCTCTTCGCGAAGAGCTGCACGACTTATTTCCACGTGCCTTCCAATTTCTTGAGGATTCGAGCGATAGTGCCAATCGCGGAATTCAATTCGGGGATAACGATAGTGGCTCTTTTCTAAAACTGTTTCCAAAGTTTTATGCCCTAGGTGGCCACATCGTCGAAAATAGCTTGGATACGCAGAGAGTTTTATCTCTCCAGGAGGCGTTTGGAGATTCGGTCTGCACTATCCCAGAGGCTTTTTTGCTTAAGTCGATGCTGAAAGGTGGAAGCTCGCAGTTAGCAAAAGTGGGAGCTTCCCAAGTAGCCATGCGCCAGCCTTTTACGCTTAATCTTCAAAATAAAAGAGAACATTTTTTCCCTTCTACGCAGCAAACGCTAAAGCTTCTAAACTTCGGTGCATACCCCAGCTTCGGTTTATATTTCTGGAAATTCGAACATTTTTCTGTGTGGATCCGTTGCGGTAAGCCGAGCCACGATCGGCATGGTGGCCATGCTCATTTTGATCAGTTGCATCTAGATCTGCGCATCGACGGTAAGATAGTTAGCTTCGATCCTGGAAGTTATACATATACTTCCGATATAGAGGCGAGAAACTTATTTCGCGGCCCGCGTGCCCATTTTATTCCTCGAATTTTAGATGAGGAATTTGATGCCAACAATGCAGTGGATGTATTTCGCTATCCAGGCTTGCCCATTGGGGAGTGTCTGGTATTTGATAGGCATGAATTTGTAGGCAGATATTTTTCTAGTTCGAAGCATGGTATTTACAGGCGAGTTGTATTTGATGAGCGCGGTATTTCTGTAACCGATTGGGCCGATGGCGGGAAGCTAAGTTCGGAGCTTCCTGAAATGAAGTTTTCCTCCTTCGGTTACGGACAAAAAATTTCTCCAAAGGAATTACAAAGTTTGTGAAAAAACAAATCCTAATCCTCTCGGTATTTGCTGAAGATGATCCACAAAGTGGAGCAAATCGACTGCGTAAGATGAAGGCTGGTTTGCTGAAATACGGCTATTCCGTGGAATGGCTTTGTCCAGCGTCGGGATATTTTGCGTTTGGTCTTAAGAACAAGTTGATTGGATCCCAACAGCTATTTTTCGGTGCCGTGAATTGGCTAAGGCATAACAAGGAGGGAATTATACTTCTTTCAATGCCGCCACCGTGGATCAGCTTTGTCTGCATGAGTTTAGAGGTATTTTGGCCTAAGAGAGTTATCGTTGATTTTCGCGACCCAATATTAAATCAACGCTTGAATCCACGTGGAGCCATTCACAATTTTGTTTTAGATTCGATTCAGCGCTTTATCTTGAAACGCTGCTTGGCTGTGGTTGTGGCCGCAGAGGGGATTCTGGAATATCTACCATTACAAGGTGCGCCAGCTTGCGTAGTGCTCGCTGGTTATGAGGCCAGTAAGCCGTTGCGTAAATCAACGCCACGCACCAGCAACAAAATTAAAGTGATTTATGGGGGAAGTTTTTATTCGAGCAGAAGCCCACAGAAGTTTCTCGAAATGCTCGATAGAGCTGATCCAAAATTTGAATTTGATTTTTACGTAAATTTTTCTTCGAAAGAAGATGAGGATAAAATTCGATCTGTTTTAAAGAGTGGGCGCTTAAATCTTTACCCCGCCGTGCCTTACTCTATTTTTATGGAAAAGCTGGCGGCTGCAGACGTGGGATTGATCATTACTCACAGTGTTGGCAGTGAGTATGCAATTCCCGGTAAAATCTACGATTATATATCAGCAGGATGTGTATCTTGGCTGATCTCTTCAGATCGAGCCTTACTGGATCTTGTAAAAAAATATGAAATTCCAAATGTGGCAAGTGCCGGAATGGCCGCCGAGCTTCCAACGGAACTCCTTGAATTAGAACGCTTAGTGATTAAGTGCGCACAAGATGGATTCTTTTCAAACAAGATCGCTGCCATATCGAGCGACGCACAGACGAAAATTTTTGTCGATTTTATCGAAGGATTGAGTCGCTAGGTCCGCTTTGGAAACTACTGCTTATTCTGCATACACAGACTTCTCATTTTTTCGTGCGAGAATCAGCATCTGAGCTGCAAGTGGTTTCCATGGTGATTGCAAATAGAGCTTCACTGCCCAAAGGGGCCGCGGGAGTCGACTCTTGAAGGAGTATGGCAAATAACGGGGCTGACAAGAAAGAATTTCATAGTCATTATCTAATAGAAAATTGCACAAGCCTTCTGCTGTAAAAATCGTCTTGTGAGTATAATCGTCGTAATAAACTTTAGAGCAATACTTGAAGTTGGGTTGCAGCAAAGCGATGTAGCCATCTTTTTTCAAATACGAAGTAGTGTGATCTAAAATCTTCTGGGCATCATCAATCGTAAAGTGCTCTAGCACATTGCTCATAAAGCAGAGATCGAAGTGATTTTGAGGGAGCGTATCAATAGGGGTAGTAATATCACCGATCACAGCACGAACATCATTCGTGATATTACGTTCAAGGCCTGGCCAAAGATCTGCGGCCCACTTCTCTGGCGCGTTCACTTGATTAATGAAGTCGCCATAGCCTGCGCCTAAGTCTAAAACTCGATCGCACTTCGCAGGAATTTTTTTTAGTAAGTCCGCCGCAACAAGACGCCAAATATCGCTCGCGCCCTTGCGAAAATCTTGATTCAATCGTGTGTCAAAATACTTTTCCATAAAATAATCAATAGGCCTAAAAGGCTGCCTAGTAGACCCCAATAAAGCATGCTTGGTTTAAAGAAAGCGATAACAGTATGTGCGCCCGGCGTCAATTCTTCTGTGAAGCTGGGCACAGTAAATTCGATACTATTTGGGGTAATTTCTCGGGAATCCAGCTGATAATGCCAGCCCGGGTAGTAGGGAAGGCTAAGCGACCAGCTCTGAACTGCCTTTTCCGCCTCTATATGCCAGCTGATCTGCCAGCCGTCCCAGGTGAGTGTTTTGGCTGAGAGGGGCTCACCAGCGGGCTTATTTGCCCAGATCGCAGAAAACGAGGGCCGAGACCAGATAGTATACTGGCTATTCTGAAAGATTGCGTGATAGCTCGAATCGTCAATTTTCCAGCCGGCATCTGTAACGAAAACATTAAGAGCGCTTCTCTGCAGATTTTCTTTGCTGACGAAGCTGATGCTACGAATGGCCTCGTTGCAAATGGCTTGGGGCCCCGGAAGGCGGCGAATGGCTGTGCTGCCGTAGTATTGAATTGTGGGCACAGCTTGAAATTCATTAATTGAAAAAGGGAAAAGAAATGCCTTATTTTTTTCGCACGCTAAAGGAAGAAATCTAGAAGCAGGGAAGCTAGGTGACTTTTCTAGCTCCTGTTTGATTAAGGCATAGCTACTGTGTTCCGGAGGAACTACTGCATCGAAAGTTACCTGGTTCGACCAGACCAGCACCAATTCAAGGAAGATTAAGGAGGCGAGCAATAGACGATTTTTAGTTTTGATCGCGAAATAAGTGGCCAGCAAAAGCGGAGCTAGGGCGAGAAAGTGGCTATTGCTTAAATAAGAGCTAAACCAATTATCAATTCTAGATTGGAGCAGAGCTTTGTTCCAGGCGTAGGTGCTCTCTTGTAGTTTCTGGCTGAAAACCTCGGCAATTCGAATGTGATACCGCTGCTTACTAAAAAAGGCTATCCCCGCACCTACTAGAAATAGCCCACTTAGTTTCAATAGTACTTTTGATTTTTGGTGTTTCTCAAAAAAATTGTCGAAGGAAATGGCAAGTAAAAGTGAGAGTGCAAAACAAACCACACAAAGTATTCGGTAGTAGAGAAAGTTTAAGAGCGGGGTTAGCATCACGAGTAAGGAAAATACTAAAAGAGCTAATGCAAAACGCACTTCACGCCTCTTTAAGAGTTCACGTCGCCAATTTAGTAAACATAAAAGTGGCCCAATAAAGCCAATACTGCCGATAAAATAAGTGGCACTTGTTTTAAAGCCCTTCATGAAATCGATAGATTTAGTTGATCCATAGAGATCTGGCAAAAATACCGCTGGTAGGGCAAACAGCACTCGCAAACGCCCGAGCAGATCTGGCGGAACTTGGGAACGGCGGTTTGCTAGATCTTGTACACCTTGCAAAATATGATATTGAATTCCCGGTAGCCATAGGGGGAGTGATAGCAGTATCGCTAGGCAGCCGGAGTAGATCGTCTCCCAAATCTTTTTTTGCACCAATCCCCAAATGCCAAAAATAAGCAGGGGATAGAGTGCCGTCTGCACATTGCCAGAAAAAATACTGAGTGCCAGAAAAATTCCAGGTAGAGAGAATCGATGTCGAGAATTTCTGAAGTGTTCCTCAGACCATAATGCCCAAGGTAAAAAACTTAAAGCACCCAAAGTCTGAAAGGAAAGATAGGAGCCAGGGAAAAAAGCGGTGCAA
>CAIPTA010000112.1 GCA_903867855.1 Oligoflexia bacterium
AACTGTCTCCTTAAGGATTTTTTGTAGTTTTTATACGCTTATTTACAAATAATGGGAGACAAATTCGCTCTGCATGCCGAATTTTATCCGCCAGGCGTGTAAACTATTTTCGTATAGTCCAAAAATCTTGGGCTAAATGAAGATTATCTATATAAGCATAAGGCATAACAAAATATCCCTTCATGCCCCAATCGGCGCCCCAGCTATTACGGACGATAATACCCTTGGCCTCATCGTCGTAACCAACGGCTAATACAGCGTGTCCGCCCATAACTTTTTCGCCAGCAGCCGGCATCGGCATTACGCCAGTTTTTGCTACCTGCGCACTCTCAAAGGATTCATAGACAGTAAAACCAAAGACCACAGGATAACCTTCGGCTAGACTAGATTTCATCTGTGCGAGACTCGTAACCCGCAAATACTCCGTAATACAATGATCAGACGCTTCTTTATACGCCCCGGGAGTTGGCCTTTTTGTTAATAGGTTTGCTTGGTATTTCCAGGCGGCTTCCCGGCATACTCCAGTTTTCGTTAATACTTTAACTCCATCACGAATTCTGGCTCCGGCATCTTGGTCAACGGTACCCTCTATGGCGCGCTCATTATAATAGATAAATAGGCGACTCGCGGGCTCATAATTGCCTGGGATAAAAATCTCAGGACCATTCTTGGCGCCAAGCTCTTTCATTTCCAAAAAACCAAATGCTCCTGCGAGCGCGTTTCCAGTGCAAATGCCGATTTGACCCTGGTTCACAATCGGCGGACAATGCGCCCGTAAATCAACTTTTGTGGGAGCACCTCGAAGGTAGGTAACAGAATAATAGTGATCGCGAAAATCAGGCAGATCGGGAATCCAGTTATATTTACGATTTTTCATTCTTCTCTCCAATCAATGATTTTTTCAGCTCCGCGAGACCATCATCTGCGCTCTCCCCCAGCCAAATACTAAAAATTTGCCGGATAAATCCGGGAGCACCGATCACGGTGCTGGCTTTGCCTTTGGAGTTTTCAAAAGTGATTGCTTCCTTGCCGCCCTCTAGGTGTTCTCCAATAATCGCAAAAAAGGCACCCTCACGAATATCTCCCGCCGCCATCACCGCATCCATAAATCCACGAATGTCAGCATTGGTGATATCTACCTTATTGGCTAATAGCCCCTCTCGAAATGAGGCGCGAATTTTCGATTCTTCTACATCGCGGAGAAAGGAGAGCTTCATCGCCACCACTTTTTCGCCATCCAATGAACTAAGTGCTCCCGCCACGGTATGAGTAAATTTTGTTTGATCCGTAGCGAATAGTTCAGCCACATAGACTTTCGCATTCACCACAAATACGTGCTTTATTCGAATTCCATAACCGACCGGACTAAGTGAAAAACTTCGATCTGCAATTTTCGCCTGTACCGAATCCGCGAGCTTCACGGAGTGAAAGCTGCTTGCGCCAGGGTGCGCATCAAATTGAGCGAGCGCCGCTCCGGAGCTTAACGCCAGCGCTAACCATAAAAGACTCTGCATAGTAGAAATTCTCCCGATAAATTGAGCTATAGTTTTTCAAAATAATCTCGAAATTTCAAATACTTAAGCGAAGTCATCCTATTTAATACTTGACTATTACAATCCACAAATGTATTGTGCTGCCTGCCCAGAGGACACGAGAAAATTTATGAGCGAAAACATTGTTTCACTAAAAGCATATAAAACCCTAAAAGAATGCCACAAGCTCTTTGAAGGCTATAAAACTCGTTTGGGTAAAATGGAAAAGGCAGATCTGCTCATGGAGCTGGATCGCTATCGCCAAGAGGCCGTGCGCTACCCCCACCACCTGCTAACAGTAGTGAAGGGCGAAATCTTAATGGGCGAATTACGCAGCAAATCCCTCACCACCGAGCTGAAAAACTTCGCTCAGAGTGAGGAACGCCGCCTCAAAGTAGAACTCTACCAGCGCCTCCATGAGGGCTGGACCAATCAAAAACACTAGTGCATTAACTGGGTAGCAAGCTCGGAAAGCTTGGAACGCTCTCCTTTTACCATGCTCACGTGGCCAGCAATCGGCTCGTTCTTAAAACACTCCACCACATAGGCAAGACCGTTGTTCATGCTATCAAGGTATGGAGAATCGATCTGCATCGTATCCCCTGTCAGCACTATTTTTGTGCCTTCACCGGCACGGGTGATGATGGTTTTGATTTCGTGGGGAGTAAGGTTTTGTGCTTCATCCACAATCATGAACTGGCTGGGAATCGAACGACCACGAATATAGGTGAGCGGTTCAATACTGAGCAATCCCTGATTCATGAGTTCCTGACTTCCCTTACCAGCGCCGCGACGGCTCGTTTTCGACACCGCGCTCACACCGAAGAGGAAATCAATATTATCGAAGATCGGCTGCATATAAGGATTTAGCTTTTCTTCGATCGTACCTGGGAGATAACCAATATCGTGCCCCATCGGCATAACTGGGCGACTCACCAGCAAGCGAGAGTAAAGCCCCTCGTCTACGGTTTTTGCGAGTCCAGCGGCAATCGCCAAAAGCGTTTTTCCAGTTCCAGCTTTACCCACGAGGCTAACGAGCTTGATCTCATCATTTAGGAGAAGATCAATCGCAAACGCCTGCTCTGCGTTTCTAGGAAATACTCCCCACAAACCCTCCGCTGGCTTGAACACTGGGATCAGGCAATTCTGCAAAGAATCGTAGCGGCCGATCGCCGTATGGTTTGGATTCGCTTCATCCTTGATGAAGATAAATTGGTTCGGATGCAAGCGATGGTTTGCATTGTCGAAGGGCAAGCGCTTCTTCGCGTAGAATTCATCGATGCTCTGGCCAGGCACGGAAACCGTCGCCGTCCCGGTATAGATATCTTCCACTTCAAACTTAGACGGCTCGTAATCCTCTGCTCCAACACCGCAGGCATCGGCCTTAATACGGAGATTGATATCTTTGGAGATAAAGAAAACTTCTGCGTCTCTAAATTTCTTTTGGAATTTTTTTGCGAGTGCCAACATTTGATTGTCGGGCTTTTTCATATCGAGATCAGGAAGCTCTGCAATTTTTTCCGTGATTCCAATATCAACAAAGAGGCGCCCACCACTCTTCAGCGGAACGCCTTGAGAGAGTGCTCCAGTCTTACGAAGCTCATCGATGATCCGGGAAAAGGTTCTTGCGTTACGACCATTTTCCGACATATCGCGCTTAAAATTATCTACTTCTTCAATCATTACTATCGGAATCACCACATCGTGCTCTTCAAACTTGAAGATGGCATGGGGGTCAAATAGAACTACGTTAGTATCGATAATGAAAATTTTCTTTTTTTCCAAGGATTGTGTCTCCGGTATTTATGTTTTCGATTGCTCGCGCTTCATGGACTCCTGAATAAAGAACTCGATGGCCTCCTTATCGCCTGGTTTGAGATCCTGAAATTTAAGTGCATAGCCTGGTGGAATTTTTGGAATCTTTCCAATCACCAAGGAGGAACAGCTTATCGGCTGCTTAATAATCGCCGGTAGAATTTTCAACTCCACCACATCCCCCAAATTAAACTCCGCCTTTGCCACTTCCATCAAAATTCCGCCCGCACTGATATTGATGCAGGTACCAGCGATAGGAGCTCCCTTATGGGTAATCTGAATTGGGGCCAAATAGGGAAGGCGCGGATGTCTGCGACGAATGAATATTTTTTGTTTTTCAATTCCGCCTTCAACCACTGTCTCCACGGAATATTTCACATTGAACTCATACTGCTGAGCGATGCGAACGAAGCTCTTTGATCCAACCTTGGAAATTTTATCGTTCTTCGAAACTTTTCCTTCCGCTAGGAACTTGGCAACATCCAAGAATTTGAAGGGACCGGAAACTAATTCAGAATTGGCCTGCTTTACCAGCCAAATTGGATCACTTGGGATTTCGGCTGTTAAACCATCAAAATCATCGCTGCCTTCCTGACTTGCACTGGAGGCTTGAGTCACAGGTGGTATCGGCATCGCAGGCTTTGCTGGAGGCGGTGCCGGCATGGGAGGCTTTCGCATCTCTGGCGGAGGGCTTGGCTGCGCGGATAGACCAAGCACGGAAAAGGCCATTGTTGGCTCCTCTTCTTCGATGCCAGAATCAACAGCGAGTAAGATCGAAGAATCTTCCACTTCCACATGGGGAGCCAGGGCGCCTTGCGCGTTTGTGTGAATCTCACCCGAAGCCACTTCAGGCACCAGCTCTTCTTCTTTCAATGGCGCCGGCGCACTAGCTACCTGAAAAACTGCCACTGGTGGAGGCGCAGGAGTATCAGTAGGCAAAACAGGCAAAGCCTCGCGAAGAATTTTCACCGAGGAAATTTGCCTCCACTCCTTATCACCATCCACATAAACCCAATGATGGCCGGCCAGTTCGCCTGCCTTTTCCTTCTCAAGAATTTCTCGTAAACTAAATGGACCGCACATCTGCTGATCATGCGACATGAAATACACAACTTTTTTTTCTGTCGGCAAACTCTGAGGTTTCTGCTCAAAGTGCGGCTTTATAAAAGGCAAATCCGCAACAACAGACCATTCGTTAGATTCAAAATTAAAGACAAAAGAGCCAGCAAAACAATGGCCACTCTCCAGCAGCTTTACGATGGCCTGTTCGGATTCGGCGGAGTGCTCTCCATCCTTAGCGCGCACGAGAAATTTCTTCACTTCACTCATCTCTTTCGCTTCAACCTGTAGAACGGGGTGCTAACGACTCTGCATATTGTGCAATTCGCTTCCGGTCTTCTTCTTCAAGATATAAAAACTTCACAGAATAGCCAATTGGCTTAGTCTTAGAAATCTGAGTAATCTCCGCGATACAATTAAAAGGCACACCAACACCACCTGGTGTGAAGTGGATCTTAATTCGATCACCCTTCGCGTGCGTTGCTTTACCCACCTCTAAAAATGCGCCGCCTTCAGAGATCGATTTTGCAGCTCCGAACACCACACTCTTTTCATCGTGAAGAATAACTTCACTTTGATACGGCACACGTGGAAAACGGCGCTGAATAAATACTTTGTCCACACCGAAATGCTTCATGTGGGTAAGGCGCTTCAACACAGTATCGGCAAATTCGGGGCACTGGCGGATACGCTGCCAATCATCAAAGCCCGGCTTCCAGGTGAAATCGTCTTGCGATGCCGCATTCGTTTGCAATAAACGCACGAGCTCCAAGTAACGATAGGGCCCAAACTTTGTATTATCCCGATATAGAAACCAAATGGCTTCATTCGAGATACCCATGCCTTCTTGGAAAACTTCTTCTCCATAGGCTTTCAATTCCGGCTTGGCTTTTTGTGCCTCCATCCCTGGAGGAGGATTCACGGGCGCGGGAAATTGATCCGCGAAATACACGGCCAACATCTGCCAAGCATTTTCATCGTGCCAAATAAAATCTGTGTAATTCAGTTTTTTTTGTTCTAACTGTTTTTGGATATGCGGAATAGGAAATGGGCCAGCCACATTTCCATCATGAAAAATAAAGTATTCGTTCTTCACCAAGGGGAACCTCCGTGCTCAACCCGGTATCTTCCTTAAAATAGTAACGAACTGTATGAATTCGAGCAAGAAACTACAGTAATTTCGATATGTTCATCGCATTAAAGCGCCGAATTCGACAGAAATCGAAGTAAGCCGCGAAAAGAACTAGCATTTCTATAAATTCTTTACTAATGTCACCCCCACTATGGCAGTACCTAAGAAAAGACAAACTCGTTCCCGCCGAGACATGCGGCGTTTTTCCAGCGCATATCGCTTACACGCAGTGAACTCCGTTCAGTGCGCTCATTGCAATGCCCCCTCACTCCCTCACCGTGTATGTGGTGACTGTGGTTTTTATAATGGCAAGCAAGTAGCCGCAGCGAAAAGCGTAGAAGCGTAAGAAAACGCATCTCCACTCTGAATGGAATCTAGACTGGCAACAGTATACCTGGACGCCATGGGAGGCGATCACGCCCCAAAGGTGAATGTGAAAGGAGCCGTCCTCGTTGCAGAGGAACGTGCCGACATTCACGTGGTTCTCGTTGGAGATGAAGCAAAGCTTCGTCCGCTACTAGAGACAGAACTCCAGAAATCGCGAAAGTCACGACGAGAGCTTATCTCGATTCATCACACAGCTGAATTCATTGAAATGGACGATCATCCTGCGCAGGCGGTTCGTCAAAAAAAAGACGCCTCCCTCAATGTGGCCATGCGGCTTGCTGCTCAGAATGAACGTTCCGCGTTTTTGAGTGCGGGCAATTCCGGCGCTGCCTTAGCTTCCGCCATCATGTATATGAAACGCATCGAAGGAGTGGAACGCCCTGCAATTGCAGCCCCACTCCCCACCACGCGTGGATTTCTACTCCTATTAGACGCTGGCGCCAATACCCAATGCAAACCCTCGCACCTAGTTCAATTTGCCTTATTGGGCTCGGGCTATTACCGAGTGCTCTTCCCCGGCAGCCAAGGATCCGTGGGAGTTTTATCCAACGGCGCAGAAGATACCAAGGGCACCGACCTCACTCGCGCCGCCAATGAACAGCTCAAAATTCTCCAGGAAAAAAATATTTTTCCTCCTGATACCTATCGCGGCTATGTAGAAGGCGGACGCCTCTTTCACGGAAATGTGGATGTGGTGGTTTGCGATGGATTCACGGGCAATCTAGTATTGAAAAGCCTAGAAGGGCTTTCCAAAGCCGTGATCGATATGCTGAAAAAAGAGATCAAGAGCGATTGGCTCGCGATGATCGGCGCTTTCTTCGCCATGAGAGTTTTAAAATCTCTCAGGAAGCGCACCGACTATGCGGAAGTAGGCTCAGCGCCTTTAATAGGCGTGAACGGCCACGCTTTTATTTCCCACGGTCGATCTAATCCACGCGCCATAAAAAATGGCATCCTTCGCGCCGCCGAAAGTGCTAAAACCGATTTACCCAATGTATTACGAAAAATAATTCAAGAGGCCGAGCTGGCTGCGCCTACTGAAAAAAAGGAAGAAGCATGAAATCCAATACTACAATACGGGCAAAAATTAGCGCTCTTGGTTCTGGATTTCCAGATAATATAGTTACGAATAAAGATCTAGAAAAATTCGTGGACACTTCCGACCAATGGATCAGTGAACGTACTGGTATCCGCGAACGAAGAAGACTTCTAGACGGCGAAAATAATTCTGATATTGGCGCGAAAGCAGCCCTAGCTGCGCTAGAGTCGGCAGGGAAGACAGCGGCCGATATAGACCTCATCATTGGTTGCACCAATACCCCGGATCGCTGGATGCCATCCATGGCCGCCATGGTACAAGCAAAAATTGGAGCCACGGAGAAATGCGCTGCCTATGATATAGTTACAGCTTGCGCTGGCTGGTTAGCTGGAATGCAGATTGCGAATGCCTTCATTCGCTCTGGGCAATATGAAAACATTTTGGTGGTTGGCAGCGAAGCGCTCACTCGCTTTGTGAACTGGAAAGATCGCGGCACCTGTGTGCTCTTCGGCGATGGCGCCGGTGCGGCACTTGTAACTCGCGCTTCCGCAAATGAAAAAAGTGAAATCATCGATATGCGAGTGCGCTCCGATGGTCGCTATGGCGATATTCTAGATATGCCTGGTGCAGGCAGCAGAATGCCTACCAGCCAAACCGTGATCGATGGTGGCCTCCAGTATATTCACATGAACGGCCAAGAAATTTTTAAACATGCCGTACGCAATATGACATCGATTTGTGAGGAAATTCTCGAAGCGCACAGATTAACCATCAACGATATTGATTGGTTCATTCCGCACCAAGCGAATATTCGTATTATCGATGCAGTGGGGAAAAAGCTTGGCGCCCCAACCGAAAAAGTGGCGCTTAACGTGCACAAATATGGCAATACCAGCACCGCCACAATTCCAACCTGCTTCGATGAATATGCAGAAACGGGAAAAATCAAACGAGGCGATTTAGTGTTAATGACTAGCTTCGGCGGCGGGCTCACCTGGGCTGGCGGCCTCGTGCGTTGGTAGGAGATATCATGAAAGTTCTTCAAGGAAAAAATGCGCTTGTTACTGGAGCCTCTCGCGGAATCGGAAGAGAAATAGCGCTCAGACTCGCGAATGCCGGCGCCTATGTGATTTTGAATTGCACCACTCGCGGCGTAGAAAAAGCGGAAGCCGTGCTCGCAGAAATTCGTGCCCAAGGTGGCGATGGCGAAGTAAAAGCCTTTTCTGTATCCAGCAGCGCAGAAGTAGATGCAGCTGTTGACGCTTTATTGAAGAGTCGTGGCAATATCCATGTGCTCGTGAATAATGCAGGAATTGCTAAAGATTCTTTATTTATGCGCATGAAAGATGAGGAGTGGGACGATACGATCAATACTAACCTCAAAGGTGCCGCGCTATGCGCCCGCGCCTTAACCAGATCCATGATGAAGGCTCGGGAAGGCTCGATAATCAATCTTTCTAGTGTAGTTGGGCAAATGGGCAATGCCGGCCAGGCTGCCTATAGCGCGAGCAAAGCGGGCTTATTCGGCCTCACGATGTCGCTCGCTAAAGAATTAGCCTCTCGTAATATTCGCGTGAATGCAGTGGCGCCCGGCTTTATAGATACCGAGATGACAGTCGATCTCCCTGCCACGGCGAAGGAAGAGATGTTAAAATCGATCCCCATGGGACGCATGGGAAGTGGCAAGGAAGTGGCGGAGGCAGTGCTCTGGCTTGCTTCTCCAGCTAGTTCCTATGTAACTGGCCAAACCTTGGCGATCAACGGTGGTATGTATATGTAAAGAGAATTAGTCTGCTATTGCTTGCCGACCGAAAAAAATGATGGTAATCCCATAAAACTTCTGTATAAATTTCGTACATTAACTATTTGCTGAGGACCCTATGAACATTCAAGAGCGTGTTAAGAATATTATCTGCGACCAGTTAGCTGTAGAAGCTGAAAAAGTTACCGAAACCGCATCGTTCATCGATGACCTCGGTGCAGATAGCCTTGATATCGTAGAACTCGTGATGACCATGGAAGAAGAGTTCGAACTCGACATTCCAGACGAAGACGCCGAAAAGATGAAAACTGTTGGCGACGTGATCAGCTATATCAAATCCAAAAAAGGCAATGCGTAGCTCCAGCTCGAACGCTGTATGAGTTTAGTCAATTGGCCATCCTTACATCGTAAAGTAGTCGTCACCGGCATTGGTGCTGTTTCTCCACTTGGCCTCAACGTGGACAGCACCTGGTCTGCCCTTCTGGCAGGCAAATCTGGAGCCGGTGCTATCACCCTATTTGATGCCAAAGAGTATCCTGTTAGCTTCGCTTGCGAAGTTAAGGGTTTCTCCGCCGACGAATTTATCAATCCCAAAGAACAACGCAAAATGGATCGCTTCATGCACCTTGGTATTGTGGCCGGCATGCATGCTTGGATCGATGCGGGTTTTGGAAAGCGCTCGGAAGAACACGGGCTCGATCCGGAGATGTTCGGCGTATTGATGTCTGCCGGCATGGGCGGATTGCCCATCATTGAAGAAGTAGAACAAGTGATTCTCGCCAAAGGTCCAAAGCGAATCACTCCTTTCTTTATCCCTTCCGTAATTCCCAATATGACGAGTGGTCACCTTTCCATCATGCTCAATGCTAAAGGGCCAAACTCCTGCGTGGTAACCGCTTGTGCCTCCAGTGCTCACGGTATTGGTGAAGCGGCGCTCATGATCTCTCGCGGCGATGCAGATATTATGCTGGCTGGCGGCTCGGAGTGTGTGGTGTGTCCGGCTGGTGTTGGCGGCTTTGCTGCGATGAAGGCCCTCTCCACCCGTAACGATGCGCCCGAAAAAGCCTCTCGCCCCTTTGATCGCGACCGCGATGGTTTCGTGATCGGTGAAGGTGGAGCAGCCCTTGTGCTGGAAGACTATGAACACGCCAAAAAGCGTGGTGCAAAAATTTACGGCGAATTAGTGGGCTATGCCGCTACGTCTGATGCCTACCACATGACCACCCCTGCCCCAGGCGGCGAAGGTGCTGGTCGCTGCATGGCTCTAGCCTTGAAACGCGGCAAAATTGATCCAAGCCGTGTGGGCTATGTGAACGCTCATGGCACATCTACTCCCGCCGGCGATGAAAACGAATCCATGGCCGTAGAACGGGTATTCGGCGATCACGCGAAGAAGCTGATCATGAGCTCCACGAAGAGTATGACAGGCCACCTCCTCGGTGGTGCCGGCGCCCTTGAGGCCGTGATCTCACTGAAAGCCATGAATAGCGGCGATATTCCACCCACGATCAACCTAGACAATCCAAGCGAGCAGTGCGTTTTGAATTACGCTGCCAATGAAGCTGTGCACCGCGAACTTAACGCAGTGATGAGCAATAGCTTTGGCTTCGGTGGCACCAACGCCACTCTTGTTTTTGCGAAGCTCTAAAGCTAGGCTCCTAGTCGGGAGAGCTCATGAAAATCGCCATTGCCGCTGATCATGCCGGAATTCATCTTAAAAAATATCTCATCGAGAATGTGAAGGAAGTTGAGTTCATTGACTTTGGCACTAATAGCGAAAGCTCGGTGGATTATCCAGATTTCGCAGAGAAGGCCTGTGCTGCTGTGGTTTCCGGCGAAGCGGAACGCGCTGTGCTCGTTTGTGGTAGCGGCCTCGGCATGAGTATCGCCGCCAATAAAATTCATGGCATTCGCGCGGCCCACGTGGAAAGCACCTATACTGCTCGGCTTGCCGCCGAACACAACCAAGCCAATGTGCTTTGCCTTGGTGAGCGTATCACTGGTGCGCCTTATGCTGCAGAAATGGTGCGCGCTTGGCTAAAAGCAAAATTCGGTGGAGAAGGCGCCACAGCAGCGTCCTTGAGTCGTCATCAAAATCGCATTGAGAAAATCAAAAAACTCGAAGGAAAATAAGTTATGAAAAAATTTGCCTATAGCCTCCCTGAAAGCATTAAAAAAGAAGATCCCGAACTTTTCGCGAGTCTTAGCAAGGAGCTTGGCCGCCAAGAGCACGGCATCGAATTAATCGCTTCTGAAAACTATGTTTCGCAAGCAGTGATGGACGCGCAAGGCAGTGTGCTCACGAATAAATACGCAGAAGGCTATCCAGGCAAGCGCTACTACGGCGGCTGTGAGTTTGTGGATGAAGCCGAAACGCTGGCGATTTCTCGTCTTCGTAAACTTTTTCAATGCGATGATACTGCGGCAGTGCCCTATGATGCCAATGTGCAGCCCCATTCCGGCGCACAGGCAAATATGGCCGTATTTTTCTCGGTGCTAAAACCAGGTGATGTGATTTTAGGAATGGATCTTTCCCATGGCGGTCACCTCACTCATGGTTCGCCCGTGAATTTTTCGGGAAAACTCTACCAAGCCCAGCATTATACGGTGGAGAAGGATTCGGAACGCCTCGACTATGATAAAATTTTAGCACGCGCCAAAGAAGTGAAGCCCAAGATGATCGTGGCTGGTGCCTCGGCTTATTCACGCACGCTTGATTTCGAACGCTTTGGTAAAATTGCCAAAGAAGTGGGCGCCTATCTCTTGGTAGATATGGCTCATATTGCGGGTCTTGTGGCAGCTGGCCTTCACCCTTCGCCGATTCCTCATGCTGATTTTGTGACGAGTACCACCCATAAAACCTTGCGCGGCCCAAGAGGCGGCATCGTGCTTAGCAAGCGAGAATTTTCGAAAGGCATCAATAGCGCCGTATTCCCGGGCATGCAGGGCGGCCCCCTCATGCACGTGATCATGGCGAAAGCGATTGCCTTCGGAGAAGCCCTCCAGCCAAGCTTCCGTGGATATCAGCAGAACGTGATCAATAATGCCCAGGCGCTTGCTAAAGCGCTGCAGAAGCGCGATATCCGCATTGTGAGCGGCGGCACGGATAATCACTTAGTGCTCCTCGATGTAGGCTCACGTGGCCTAACTGGCAAGGAAGTAGAAAAAGCGCTGGATGAAGTGCATATCACAGTAAACAAAAACACTATTCCTTTTGAGACCAAATCTCCATTCGTGACGAGTGGAATTCGGCTCGGGGCGCCTGCCACGACCACGCGCGGCTTCGGAACCACAGAGTTCACCACGATTGGAAATTGGATCGCGGATGCCTGCGATTCCCTCGTGGCTCAGCCAGGGGAAAATAGAAGTATTCCTGAGGAATTGAAGAATCGTCTGCGCACGGAAGTGACAGCCCTCTGTAAAAAATTTCCGATTTATTCTTAAGCGACTTTCTTTTCTTCTTCCGTGGCGACGGCAGCTGGAACTTCTTCCGCTGGCGTTTCCGTAGACGCAGGAACCTCCACCACTGGTGGGGGCTCTGAAGGTGCCTCGGCAACCATGGGTGGAGCTTCCGCAGTATGAGCCTCCGCCGGAATTACTACCGATTCTGACATCGCAAGTTCCTGCATAGGATCTAGGGCGGCTTTTTGGCAATACTCCACCACGGATCTTCGCTGAATTTCGGAATGAAAAATAAACTGAATCCCCGCTCGAAAGCGATTATTGGGGCGGTCCACTCGCGAATATACGGGCACGCACCAAGCTACCACTCCGTAAACTTTGAGCAGACATGGATCCGTTACGATCACTTCAATTTCGGATCCTTTGGATAAGAGCTCTGAAACGAATACGCTGCAACCCTCTTCATTGATGTCGAGAAAAGAAAGCGAACCTTTTGTAATTTTACCCGTCTTCACGCTAGAAACTCTCGCTTCCACGCGGTTAAATCCACGCTTCAAACGTTTCTGCAGGGCACCTGGCTTTTTAATATTCAAGAGATGGCAGGTTTTCTTTCCGCCAATGCTTGTTTTTTTGTTGTCAGCCATGAAAAAATCCTCTCCAAGGCCTATCGGCATAGATTCGAGTCTACTTGAGTTAAAAGTGAATTAATCCAGTACTATTCTAAAGAAGAAAGTTTTAGACGCGACAGGGCAATTAATGCTAGACTCGCGCACAAACGAAAACACTCAAGATATTCATTGCTTAGAGGACGCGCCATGAAATGCCCCTTTTGCGGACATCTAGAAAATAAGGTGGTCGAATCACGGATTAACCAATCCGGCGATCTTACCCGGCGCCGTCGCGAATGCATAAGCTGCGACTCTCGATTTACCACCTACGAACGCGTAGAAGAATTGATGCCTCTAGTGATTAAGAAAGATGGTCGCCGCGAAGAGTTCAACCGCGATAAAATTATGGACGGCATTCGCAAGTCCTGCCAAAAGCGACTATTCACCGTTTCAGATTTCGAAGAAATGGTGAGAAGCACAGAGCTGAAAATACAATCTCTCGGCGTCAAAGAAATTCCCTCCGTTCAAATCGGGCAAATGGTGATGGAACTGCTACGCACGAAAGACAAAGTTGCTTATATTCGCTTTGCCTCTGTGTATCGCGATTTCAAAGATGTGGAAGAGTTTTTAAGTGAGCTAAAAAAAGCCAGTGATCAGCCGCAACAGGAATTGACTCTATGAAGCGAAAAAAATCCCGCGAGATAGCTGTGCAGCTGCTCTTTGCCGCCGAAGCGCAAGAACAAAATCCAGCGCGTCTCGCTGAAATTCAGGCTGACCGACTGGTGCGTGATTACTACGCAAGCTTTGGTCAATCGCTATCTAAAGATCATGTGGATGAGGCACACCTTATGCGACTCCTACAAGGAACTCTTTCCAATGTAGAAGAGTTAGATGAGAAAATTGAATCCGCCAGCAAGCACTGGAAGCTTTATCGAATGACGAGAATCGATCGCAATATTTTGCGCTTGGGTGCCTACGAACTTCTCTTCATTAAAGATACCCCGCCAAAAGTAGTACTAGACGAAGCGGTAGAGTTGGCGAAAAAATTTGGCTCTGAAGATTCCTTCGCGTTTATCAACGGAATCCTTGATCACCTTTCCCACGAGAAAGCCTAATGGCGATTTTGGAATCCATCAAAGCACGCAGTTATAAGCAAAGCCTCGATGCTTGCGAGGAACCATGGCTGCTTGCTGTGGCCCATGAGGGCAATGCAGCTCAGGCGGAAGTGCCGAGTGGTCTGCTCGGAGTGATTGATTGGCGTTTACACGGCAAATTATCTAAGCTCTTAAGCCAAGGGGAAATCACAGAAAATCACTGCGGAATTTTTAATAGTCCGAATAAACTCGGACGCGCCTCCTTGCTCCTCTATTGCAGCTCAAAAAAAATCACTCTTGCTCCACTACTCAAAAGCATCGAACAGCTCCAAGTAAAATCGATCTGCCTCGCGGAAGACACTTTTCCTGAAGACTTTTCAGAAAAATTGAAGGACAATTTAGATAAAGCAGGTATTCGATGGGCGATACTGGAATCGAAAAACAGATGAGCATTGCAGAGCAGGCGCTTTTTCTACTCGATATTGAAACCAGTGAAAAGAGCCGTCGTCAGCTCGATTGCTTTAAGAATATCGATTCTTTTATTTTACAATCCTTTTCCGGCGAAACAGAAACCACTGCACCATTGAATACCGCGCCAGCCGATACTATGAACGCGTTCTCCGTGGCATCCCGACTTTCTCGCTCGAACTACGAAGATCAAGCCCGAGCAGAGGCACTTACCAATGCTTTACGCAAAATCCGCAATCGAAATCCAAATGCCAGCTTCTCCAAAAGAGTCATCAGGAATACTTGAGTTTCCTTCCTTCACGGATCGTCTGCCAGATTTAATTTTGGCAGTGCGAACGGCGTCGCAAGATCTATCGGCCTCCAAGCCAACGGAGAGCTATCTACCCTATGTTGAAGACCTCTATACCGTTTTGCATGGTCTCAAGGGTTCCCTCAATCTCATCAAGATCGAAAAAGAGTTTGAAGTATTTGTGCTGCGATTCTGTGAGCTCTTGAGCAATTGCTTGCAAGGGGAATTTGTGATTCGCGATAAAGCGAAAATTGGTTCTGTGCTGGATGGAATCCGGGAAATTCTGGAGCACCCACAGCTGCAGCACCATGAAGGCGTGGGTCTGCAACAAAAATTGGATCAGTTTCAAGAACTGATGATGAAAGATATTCCCCATGCAGAGCGCATCAAGCTCATGCCAAGCTATGTGTTCTATGTGAATGATTTGGTGTCGAAGAAAGCTCGTGAAGTGAGCGAACTTAAGTTCAACGATTGCGTGGTGGAAGATACCGTGATGCTAGAGCAGATCCCATTCTGGCGCGCACAATTAAACAATGCCCTCCACTGCCCAGAATTCGGCCGCGGCATTGTGGTAAATTTTTTGCCTCTGCTAAGCCATGAAGGAAGCAGAAGCGTGAAACTTTGGGCGTGGGTAGCAGCGGGTTCTCTTTCCCGAGCCACGCTCAAACAACGCATCAAAGATGTGATGCCCAAAGTTACCATCACGAAACTCTAAAACCACTGGTTGAGCCAGCTACGATCCTTGGGATTTTTTGCCACCAGCCCCACTTTTTGTGAACATGAATAAGGACAACCAGAAATCTTAAGCACTTCTGCGCCAATACGATCTGCATAATAATCGGGCAGATAAGCGATGGCTCGACCTTGAGTCACAAACTCTTCGAGTAGCTTCAGGCTGGAAGTAAGATATTGAATTTCTCTTGGAAACTCATCGTCTCGCCAACCATCCAACGATTGTTTGAGCCCCACCTTGCCAAGCAGCGGATGATTCGGACTCACAAAAGGGAATTCCAGTATACGTTCCACAGGAATAATCTTCTTCGCTTTGGCCTGCTTAAAAAGTGGATGCCCTTCTCCAACAACCGTTTGAAAATGAACTTCGGAAACTATTTTTGAACTTAAGCCCAAATGGGCTGCTGGCTCCTGCGTGACAAGTGCGAGATGCGACTCCCCTCGCACAAGCTGCTGAATGGCCGATTCGTCGTTCACTGAATGAAACTCAAAAGTACTTTTGGGAAATTTCTTTTGCAGGTCTGCGCTAATTTGCATTCCCATTTCGGAGAGTAGAATTTCTGCTCCCGCCAAAACAATATGAATGGAACCCAGCTTTCCAGAGAGCTCGAGACGGGCAGTTTCTTCCAATTGCACGATCTCCGCTGCTCTACGTTGAAATTGCCGGCCATGATCAGTGATCCGAATATTTCGCCCCTCTCTCGTGAAGAGCTTCACTTGTAGCTCGCCCTCAAGGCGCGAGATAGCCTTGCTCAATGAACCAGGCGAAACACTAAGCCGCTCCGAGGCCCGATGAATATTTTCAACTTGGGCAACTCCTAAAAAATAGCGCAGTTCAAATATTTCCATAATCGAAATAATAGTTTCTATTTTGTTTCTTTTAAAGACTTTTTTATGGGGTAGATTGCAGCCTATGGAAAACAGGAAAATCGATCGACACACAGCCCTATACTTCAAGAACGGTAAGGCCATGCGTAACCGTGTGGTGGTGCCGCCAATGGCCTCCCAGACGGCTACAGAGTCGGGCCAAGTGAGTGCAGCCACCCTAGCGCATTATGAGCGTCTCGCTTCATCCTGCGGTGGCCTACTCATCGTGGAATATAGCTATGTGCACTTGAGCGGGCGCAGCGAAACAAATCAATTGGGCATTGACCAAGATGCGCAAATCGACGGACTCACGCAGCTGGCGAATCTCATTCAGAGCTCCGGCGCGCTGGCTGGCATTCAAATAACCCATGCGGGCGGGAAAACCGAGAGAGCCCTTACAGGTGGAGTGCTCCACGGGCCTGCAGGAATTAGAGTTCCAGTAAAAGATCGTTTCTTAGAAGAACCAACTCCGATGACACCAGCAGATATCGAGCTGTGGAAATCATCCTTTCAAAATTCGATTTCCCGAGCAGTGCAGGCGGGTTTCGACCTTGTAGAAATTCACGCGGCTCACGGCTACGGAATTAATCAATGGCTCTCCCCCATCACCAATCCGCGCGGTGATGGATTGGACTTGCTCGTAGAAATAGTTGCCGAAGCAAAGCGGCGCTTTCCTAAACTTTTACTTTCTGTGCGTATGCCTGGGCAGGATTTTATCGAGGGAGGCTTGCAGGTGCATAACTCGTTAAAAATTGCTCTAGCCTTGGAGCAGACGGGAGCAGATATCCTGCATATTTCTTCCGGTATCGGAGGATGGAAGCGCCCAGGCACTCGCTCAGGTGAAGGATATCTTGTTGTAGAGGCTGCAGAGATTCAGAAAGTGGTGAGCATTCCAGTGATCGGCGTGGGCGGCATCGAAAGTGGAAAATATATCGATGAAAGTCTTAGACAAAAGAGATTCAGTCTAGCGGCCGTGGGTCGCGCGATTTTAAATGAACCAAAACTATGGGGAAAACAACAACTATGCACAGGTTAATTTTAATACTACTTCTATTTATATCTATACCAAGCTTCGCGAGCTGCTTTCGCTTAGAAGCGGAAAGTGGTGGATCTACCATTAGCTCCATTTGCATAGAAAGTAGTGGAGCCACTACTCTCCTTCAGGGACAAAATATAGAATATAGCTTCCAGGCTACCGTATTGTTTATTCCAGCGCATGATGTGTACCGCCAGGGACTAGACGAAGGCCATAGCTACCATATCCCAGCGCAAAATCAGTATTCTGGAAGCACAAATCGCGCGGAGCTGGATGCTACAATCTCTTTACTTCCCAATCCGCCCGGCGTGAACGGCGGATGCTCCGGACACTTGGAATATGATGGCGTGAACTATTGCTTCATGCCAGACAATCCCGCCTCTAACTTTGCGCTAGCCCATATGTGCAGCATCAACGCGGATCTTCCCTGCCACTTTTGGAGTTCAGGTGGGCACTAAATATCTAGCCAGTTTTTCGCCGTGCCCATCTCCACGTTAATCGGCACATGCACCTTTCCTTCGCCGGCAGATTCCATATGCTCTCGCACTAGTGCCTTGGTGGCATCGATTTCACTGGTAGGCACTTCGAGCACCAATTCATCGTGCACTTGGAGAATGAGTTTCGCACCACTCTTTTCTTTTTCTAGCGCTGCAAACAAATGAATCATAGCGATCTTAATAAGATCAGCCGCTGTACCTTGGATCGGAGTATTCACGGCCATTCGCTCTGCCATACCGAGGATCACTTTATTTTGAGAGTGAATGCCTTCGATATTGCGGCGGCGTCCGAAGAGAGTTTCCGCGTAGCCTTTTTCTTTGGCCACACTTTTTAGACCATCGATGAATGCACGAATCGTGGGGTAGCGTGCAAAGTAGCGCTCTATGATACTCGCAGCCGCACCTCGGGGAATTCCTAAATCTTCGGCGAGACTAAAAGCGCTCTTGCCATAGAGAATCCCGAAGTTAACGGCCTTCGCTTGGCGACGCTCTTCGTCACTCACCTTACTAAGTTCGCGAGAAAAGATCTGAGCAGCCGTGAGGGAGTGAATATCTTGGCCTTTTCGGAAGGCTTCCACGAGAGCCGCGTCTCCACTCATGGAAGCGAGAATGCGCAATTCGATCTGGCTATAGTCAGCGCCGAGGAGAAGAAAACCATCACTCGCAATAAAGGCACTGCGAATGCGCTTTCCCGATTTGGTGCGAATAGGAATATTTTGCAAATTAGGATCGGAGCTAGATAATCTTCCCGTGGCTGCCACAGTTTGATTGAAGCTCGCATGCACACGGTGGGTTTTTGGATTCACAAGCGTGGGCAGCACATCCACATAGGTGCTCTTCAATTTCGCGATTTCACGGTGCTCCAAAATTAGGCGCGGGAGCTCATGCATGTGAGCGAGTTTTTCGAGCACATCCACATCCGTAGAAAAACCGGTTTTCGTTTTCTTTTGGGTAGGCAGCTTCAAATCCTCGAAGAGAATTTTCTGGAGCTGCTTCGGGCTAGCCAAATTAAATTCTCCACCCGCTAACTCATGGGCGCGCTTGATCAAGAGATCGAGGTCAATCGCGAATTCTTCCGAGAGCTTATTGAGGAGAGGAGAATCGATGGCTACCCCCACCCACTCTAGCTCGGCGAGCACGCGCATGAGCGGCAGTTCGATTTCTCGGAAAACCTTTTCTAGCTCGGGGATAGCATGAAGACGTTCCTGTAGTTTTTGAGCTAGCAGAAATGCCACATGGGCATCTTCCGCTGCATACTCTGTTGCCCGTGGGATCGGAGCGGAAGCGAACGGAATCTCCGACTTCCCTTCGCCGCAAATATCCGAATATTTAATGTTCGCGTGATTCAAGTGCTTAAGAGCTAGCGCATCCAAATTATGGCGCAACTCAGGATCAAGCATATAAGACGCAATCATCGTATCGAAATAAATTTGCTCGGCACTGATGCGCACACCGGCAGCGCGCAAGATATTCAGATCGAACTTCATATTTTGCCCGACCAATTTTTTGTCGTGGATAAATTTTTGAAGTGCTGCCAATGCTTGCTCAGGGTTGCATTGGCTTGCAATACGCGCACCGGCATCATCCACGTGGCGAAGCGGCACATAGTAGGCATTTTTATCGTCAGCGCAAAAAGAAAATCCTACGATCTGATCGCTATGCGCCGAGAGGCCTGTGGTTTCCGTGTCGAGAGCGATCACAGAACGAGACGCCAAGGATTGAAATACTTTTTCAAGAGCGTTGAGAGAATCTAGCGTTTGGTAACTTGCTTTAAGAGACTTTACGGTATCCGAGCTATTCTCTACTACGATCTCTCCAGTGCGCTCTTCTTTATCTTCGGCTGGCGCTAAATTTCTCACACGCTTGGCGAGGGCTTGAAATTCCAATTCTTCGAGAAGAGCAAGAAAAGCTTCTCCCGCGTGTGGATTGCACTTGAGCAGATGCCAATCATTTTGCAACACGAGATCACGCTTCACTGTAGCTAGAGTTTTCGAAAGGAAGGCATTGTCGCGATTCGTCTCCAGCATCTTGCGCTGGGATTCTTTTTTCACCTTATCGAGATTCGCGTAGATCCCCTCCACCGAGCCAAACTCTTCGAGGAGAGCTACTGCGGATTTTGGACCAATTCCTTTTACGCCTGGAATATTATCGCTCGTATCGCCGATGAGGCCGAGATAGTCAGCCACCAGCGGAGGCAGCACGCCTAGTTTTTCTTTTACCTTGTCCGCGGTATATTTCTGATCTTTCATCGTATCGAAGAGATACACACTATCCTCTACGAGCTGCATGAGATCCTTATCGCTGGAGATGATGCATACATCGGCTTCTCCCGTTTTGCGCGCAGCCTGATCGGAAAGCGTGGCGATCAAATCATCGGCTTCGAAACCAGGCATTTCGAAAGAAGGTAAACCTAAAGTTTCGATAAACTTTTTAATGTAAGGCATTTGCGGCACGAGATCTTCAGGCATAGGTCCGCGGTGGGCTTTGTATTCCGGGTAAAGCTCTTTGCGGAAGCTGGGATATTTCGTGTCATACACGACAGCGATATAGGTTGGGCGAAAATCTTCCAAGACCTTGAAGATCATCTGGGCGAAGCCGTATATGGCATTCGTGGGTAAACCATTTTTATTGCTTAAGGGGCGTACCGCGTAGAAGGCGCGGAAGATAAAAGAGCTGGCGTCGATGATACAAAACAAAGGGCGCTTCGGTGAACTCATGAGTATGAATTACCTGAAAGCGCCCTAAATCTCTAGCTCGCGAACGAGTTAGTTATTCTTTTCAGAACCTAGGTGGTTACTGTTGTTATTGAGAAGTTCTGGCGACTGAACTGATGGTAGTTCTGCGTCGTTCGACCAAATCGCTGCGTTGGCCATGGTTTCTGCAACAACCGGAGCTGCTCCGAAAAACATGGTAAGTAGTTTTTGGTAAGCATTTTTTGGTGCGTACATACCAAGTTCCCACTCACTAATCGTCTGTTGACGACAACCTAATCCATCTGCCAACTCAGCTTGGGTTAGATTCCTCGTTTTCCTAGCGCGTCTGATTGTTTCTGCATCCCACGGTCCGATTTTTTCTGCACTCATTTCATTTGCTCCTTCCTTGAAGCGTTTCAACGTTGAACTTAAATCGTACACTCTCTTAGGTTTCCACCCATTCCAACACTTTCGTATCAGCCATGGTGTCGCCTAAGCGAGCTTGGTGACTTAAGCTTCTCATAAGATAGACTTCCATAGCAAGTACCGGAATTCCAATGATAAAATATAAAAACCAACCCCAAAGGGGGATTAAGAAAAAGAGGGCGGCCACGGCGATCGGAGAATTGCGAATAATCGACTCTTTGAAATCGGCATTCTTACCTGTTACCGCATTTACTACACGTAAACCCACGACGCGCTTGCCCAAGCTACGTCCATCTTTGAGCCCATCACAAATTAAAATATAGAGAATCGCCGCAAGAGCACCCGCCGGATAAAGGGGGAGTGAAACCATCGCCAACATGATCACGAGGTCAATAGCCTTGCCAATCAGTCGGTTTAAAAAAAGTGGATTACTCGGGGTCATGCGTTAAAAAACTCATCCATTAAATCAACTAATAGATGAATGATCATAATGTGCACTTCCTGGATTCGCGCAGAATTTTTTCCAAGCTCCACATTGAGAAAATGATCGGATGCCGTGGCCAGCTTTCCCCCAGCCCCGCCGCTCATCCCAATCACTCTCATACCCTGCTTTTTTGCTGCCTCTACAGCCTTAATCACGTTCGGTGAATTACCGCTTGTAGAAATCGCAAACAATAAATCACCGCTCCGGCCGAGCGCTTCTACAGATCGAGAAAATATTTGGTCATAGCCATAGTCATTCCCTACCGCTGTGAGAATGGCGGTATCGGTGCTGAGCGCAATCGCTGGGAGCGGACGACGTTCCTTTAGGAAACGCCCCACCAGCTCACCGGAAAAATGCTGCGCATCAGAGGCAGAACCGCCATTGCCGCAGATCAAAACTTTTCCGCCGCTGCGCATGCACTCGCCCATCACAGACGCAACGCGCACTATTTCTTCTGCATTCTTCGCGAAAAAATCATTCTTTACTTTTGTGCTCTCCTCTACCTGTTGACGGAGTCGAGACAAAGCATCAGCTGTTTTATTCATAAAAATTCCTTACCAAATAGAGCTCTTGCACTACACTCTACTATTATTTTACACTTGTACTATAGATAGGTTAGAATTTTTTAAAGAAATGTTAGCTATTTGCGCCAACCGGCGAATAAGGAATCCGTCATGAACGAGTATATTTTCGAAGCCACCGATGAAACCTTTGACGCTGAAGTGCTCAAACACCCCGGTGCCGTGCTCGTAGATTTCTGGGCAGAGTGGTGCGGCCCCTGCAAGGCTTTAGGACCTGTATTAGAAGGCCTCGCTGCAGACTACGCAGATAAAATTAAAGTGGTAAAAGTGAATGTGGATGAAAGCCCTAATGCACCGCAATCCTATAAAGTTCGCGGCATTCCCACGATGATTTTCTTTAAGAACGGACAATTAGTGGATCAACTCGTAGGCAATCAGCCGAAAGATGCGATCAAGACAACGATTGAAAAAGTACTGAAATAGAAAAATAGAATTCGAATTCCCAAGGAGAGGGTCAATGAATTTAGCATTCCTTATCGATCAATTTAACCATGGTGGCTATATGATGTATCCGATCGCGTTCGCCTACGCGATCTCGATTGCCATCATCCTTGAGAGATTTTCTCGCATTGTCTTCACCTATAATATAGATGGCACTAGCTTTATGTTTGAAGTGCAGAAGTATGTGCTCGCGAATGATATCGATGGCGCGATCCGTATGTGCAATGGGGCTGGCAAGAGCGCACTACCAAGAGTAATCAAGGCTGGCTTGCAGCGCGCTTCTCGCGATGAGCACCAAATCCAGAATGCAGTAGACGCTGCTTCTCTCGAAGTGATTCCAAAAATCGAAAAACGCTTGAGCTATCTTGGCTTGATCGCGAACTTGGCCACCCTGCTTGGTCTTCTCGGAACCATCAGCGGTCTGATTCGTGCGTTCCAAGCAGTAGCGGTAGCAGAAGCTTCTCAGCGACAAGCAGTTCTTTCTGCTGGTATTTCGGAAGCCTTGAACTGTACGGCTTTCGGCTTGATCGTAGCAATCACCACGATGATTGCCCACGCATGGCTCAGCGCTCGCGCTAACGTGCTCGTGGAAGAAGTGGATGAGTATTCTGTTAAACTCATCGATCTTCTTTCCGCCCGTAAATACAAACATTCCACTGAAGACCTCTAAGAAGGATCGCGAATGCTGAGGCGTCCATCGACTCGCAGAAGAAGCAAGAGCCAGGAGCAAATTGAGCTCCCGCTCGTGCCCATTATGGACGCGTTTGTTACGCTTATCGCTTTCCTATTGATGGCAACCTCCCTACTTTCTGTGACACTTATCGATACGCCTGTGCCGATTATGTCTACCCTGCAAGATGATTCCAAAGAGAAGCCCCTCACCCTCACGGTGAAAGTGACTGATGATGGCATCAAACTCACCAGCGCCTTCAAGCTGATTCCAGAACAAGATTTCCCAAAGACTGGCAAAGACTATGAATACGATAAATTTCACGAAGCTTTGATCGCAATCAAAACGAAGTTTCCGAAAGATCGTAAGATCATCTTCATGCCTTCAGGCACTGTATCCTATAATGACCTTGTGCAGCTCATGGATGCTAGCCGCAAGCTCAAGAAAACAGAGCCAACTCTTTACGTAACTGGAGAAGGCGGCGTGCAAAAAGCAGAGACCGATCTTTTTCCAGAAGTGGTGTTCGGTAATATTGTGAGTGGGAACTAAGATGGCAGAAGAAGTAGTTTTACCACCAAGCACGGGCGGAGTGAGATCGAGAAGAGCTCGCCGCATGCAGCGCCGTAAAAAGCAAGCCTTCGCGTTGCAACTAACAAGCTTAATGGATGTGCTGATTATTATCGTGATCTTCTTGCTGAAGAGCTATGGCATCTCCAGCATGGGTATCGTGCAATCCGATAAGCTCGAACTGCCTAGCTCAAAAGCTCCTGATAGCTTCGGCGAGGGGATGACACTCGTGATCTCCCAAGAAAGGATCACGGTTGATAATGATGTGATCCTTAAATTCCAAGGCGACGCAAAAGAGAAAAAGTTTTTACTTCCTGAGGGTGCGGTGGATCCAGCCAATCCAGAAAAGGGAATTTTACCGATCTACGATGCGCTCAAGAAGAAAAAAGACGACTTTGATTTGCTAGCTAGCCGCGCCCCGAATCCAGAGGACGCTGCTAAAAAATGGACTGGTGATATTCTCGTGCAGGCAGATAAAAGCGTGAAATATGATCTTGTTCGCCAGATTATGTTCACCGCAGGTCTTGCGGGCTATAAGCAATTCCGTCTTACGGTTGAGAAACAACCGGAGTAATCACCCCTAGTTTTTGCAGCAATAGAATAGACAAGGCCGTATAGGGCTTTTCCCTGCGATTATCGCTCAGGTGATTTAATCCCTCAAAGATCGCGAAATCAGCTCCAGGCAGCACAGTGCTTGGCACTTGTACTAGTCCATCGTGCTCACCCAAATACTCCGCATTCATTTTTTGTCCGTAAAGACCATCCACAATACCCATCCAGCCATTTACTTCGTTGGCTTTCAAATAAGAGGCAAAAGAAATTGTGGGAATTTTTTGTGTGAGCTTTGCGATCTCCCGCGCATGATTCAACATGAACTGCTCGCGCACTTGGCTTTGTAAACTTTGTAGCCCCTCAGAATTTCCTGCGAAGAGTTCAAACAACAGTGCGGCAGGAAATCCCTCCAAAGGATGCTCGCAAACCTGATCCGCGATCGGGCTGCCATGAAATGGACTTTGAGAGGCCACCCAGCCAGCAATTTTATTTTGTAGGCCCGGGTATTCTAGAAGCGTGAGCAGCGTATCTACGGAGGCCTTGCTATGGGTAAAGAGAAGCACAGGCTTGGGGGCGTTTTGGATGGCCTGGATGATTGCCTGCCGATTCAACTCTGGCGTGGCTTCGCCGCTATAGCCCTCTTTCAAGCTCAGCTTTTGAAAATCGATATTCTCCTGCATTCCGTGCTTGGAGAGGAAATTCATGAATTTATTTTCTGTCTCCCGATCAATCTTGCCGATTGTATAATCGAGATAATCCGAAAGAATCCCCGGTATAATGAGAAAGAAATAAGGATGAATTTTTTCATCGAACTGTGCAGGCAAATTGGCGAGCTGAGAATGCGAATCTTCTAGAGCGTATAATTGAGCAAAGGGCGCGCTGAGATCTTTAGGCGCAGCGATTCCAGGAGCGGAAATAAGAGATAGAATTAGAAATAGAGTTTTCATACTTTTTAGAAAAACTCGAAATGTGGAGGACGTGAAAAAAGCCCAGAGCCGAGGCACCCGCCGAGCTTAACCGTGAGGCGTACTCACGTACGCCGGAACGGAAAGCGAGAAAGGGTAACGAAGGATATGGGCTTTTTGCGCGTCCGACTTTAGCCGAGGCTGAGTTTGGCGCCCAGGGTCTGCCCCAAGCTCTTTGGTTTTCTTCCATGCACTGAAAGATTTTCCTTACGCTCTTCTTCTTCTTTGCAAGCAATGCAGAGTTCTGCGGTTTGTCTTGCTTCCAAGCGCTTCATACCAATATCTGCACCGCAGCTTTGGCATTCACCATAGGTGCCCTCTTCTACACGGGCCAGTGCTTGCTCTACTTTTTTCAAGAGCAAAAATTCACGATTACCAAGACGCATCCTCATGCTTTGGTCGATATCGCTCGAAGCAAGGTCTGCTTCATCCATCAAATCTTCTTGACTCGTCTGCAGATCCATCCGCATTACTTTTTCGCCCATCAAAACTTCATCGCGCTTCTGCTCTAATTCCCTCTTAAAGCGAGCGATCTCCATCTTTGTTAGACCGTGTTGTTTTTTGTTTGCTGTTGCCATGCGCTGATCCCCTTTCAGTCGAAACTTTTTTCAGTTCGAAAATTCGCGTTAGCGTTTATAGAAGATAATGCGTTCGCTTGTCACGACTCATCGCATTTAATCAAAACTTAACACGAAAATAACGTTACTTTTTTCGCACCTGTTTTTAGTATGAACGGATTGAAACAAATGCCAAGAAAAAAAAATCGGAACTTTTTACTCGCGCAGAGCAGTAATTATGACGCGCATAGAGATTTTCACGGCAAAAGCTACACGCTTTCTCTGCTCACGCGAATGAGTTAAGACTAGCAAAAGAGGTATCATGCACCGTCATATTGAAGATGAACTCACCAGACTAAAAGATCAAATTCTTGCCATGGGAGGTCACGTTGAGCTTGCCGTAGAAGCTGCAACGCAGGCGCTCATTACGCGAAATTCTAAGCTGCTAAAGCAAGTGCACGATCTAGAAGACAAAATTAATCGTGAACATATGGAAGTGGATAATTCTTGCGTGCAACTTCTAGCGCGTCAATCCCCCCTAGCCGCAGATCTTCGCCTCGTGATCGCAGTATTGAAAATATCTACCGACCTTGAACGCATGGGCGACCAAGCGGTAAATATTGCCCATAATACTCGGGAGTATTTGGAAGGCGCGCCAGTAAAAGAATTGATCGATCTGCCGGTAATGGCCAATGAAGTGCGTGGCATGGTGCGAGATTCTCTTGATGCATTTGTGCACCAAAGTCGGGAGCTCGCCGAAAAAGTTTTAGCGCGCGATGATATTGTAGACAGCTTCAAGCATAAAATCTTCCAAGAGCTGATTGGCTATATGTCACAAAACTCCACACAAATTGAACAAGCACTGGATCTCATCCTCATCGCTCGCAACTTAGAGCGTCTTGGCGATCACGCCACAAATATCGCGGAAGACGTTATTTTTGCGATCACGGGAAATGATATTCGCCACGGCGGAGGCCAACATGAGTAAAAATCGCATTCTTATTGCAGAAGATGAAAATGATATTCGTGAATTGATCGAGATGCACCTGGGGCGCGAGGGCCATAGTGTGGTTTCGGTGGACAACGGAAAAGACGCTCTCAAAAAATTGAAAGAAGAAGAGTTTCAATTGGCTGTGGTGGATTGGATGCTCCCAGAAACAAGCGGCATCGAAGTGATCAAAGAAATCCGTAAAAGTAGCGACCATGAAAATCTCGCCATCCTCATGGTGACAGCAAAAAGCGCTAGCAATGATATTATTCTCGGCCTCGAATCTGGTGCCGACGATTATTTAGTAAAACCCTTTGAACTTTCCGTTCTAAGTGCGAGAGCTCGCGCCTTACTTCGTCGAACCGAGAAAAAGGATGCTTCCCGACTTCAGGCAGGTGATCTCATCGTGGATTCCAACTCCCACGAAGCCACTTGCCAAGGAGAGCTGCTGCAACTCACTCCCTATGAATTTAAACTGCTCTTCACTCTGCTCCAGCACAAAGGGCGTGTGCTCACTCGCGATAAACTCATTCAAGAAGTGCAAGGCGGAGGCGTAGCAGTGGTAGAGCGCGCCATTGATACCCACGTGTTTGGACTGCGAAAAAAACTTGGTCCATGCTCTGAGCTGATTGAAACAGTGCGCGGCGTTGGCTATCGAGTGGTGGCTAAAGCCTAATTCATGTCAGAATCACCCCTCCAATTTTTTCCGAAGCAACTATTCTATCGCTTTTTTCTCACTCAACTCTTAGTGGCGGCGCCAGTGCTCCTTCTAGTAGTGCTGGCCTCACGCTTTTATATCGTGCATGAATCAGCGCAGATTCGAAGCGCAGCAGAAATTATCAGCCTATTCGACCGCACTTTTTTTCTGCTTTCCCTGGGCACGGCAGTGCTGTTTAGTGGCCTCTCCTTTTGGCTTGGCTATCGACTGATCTTTCCACTAGGTAGAATTATCGTGAAGGCCCGCGCGATCTCACAGAAGGACTATGGTTTTCTCTCTGATAACGAAGAAAATTCGGCAAGCTATCTCGAAACTGGAGAATGGTCAGATCTAGAAAGCACCTTGAACCGCATTGAGCGCAACCTGCAAACCCAAGATATTCGCCTCTCGATGGAACGAGAAGAACTCGAAGCCATCATCAGTGGCATCACAGAAGCGGTGATCGCCGTTAATCGTGAGGGAGAATTATTGTTCTTCAATTCTCAATTCGCTGTGCTGTTTGGTGATCAAGAGGAGATGAAACAAAAAACGCAGCGCCTTGCCACGTTTTTTCGAAATCCCGATGTGCTAGAAGTATTCCGTACCACATTGCAAGATGGTTTAGCGCACACAGTGAGCACTCAGATTCAACTAAAGAACGAAGCGGTGCCTCGTTACTTTTCTCTCTCTGTTGCCCCCTTGCGACTCCCCAAAAAAGACGCCTACGGTGCCATCGGTGTATTCCATGATGTGACTGAACTGAAGCGCATGGATCAGATTCGTATTGATTTTGTGGCGAACGTTTCCCATGAGCTACGCACACCACTCACCTCTGTGAAAGGATTCGCCGAAACCCTAGCCGAGGATGTAAAAAATAATCGCTTGGAACTAGCGCCGAAGCACCTAGGCATTATCACGCGCAACGTAGATCGCCTCATTGCACTCGTGCATGATCTTCTCGATCTATCCTCTCTTGAATCGGGTGCTGAGTTGGAGAAAGAAAAAATCTCCCTTCGTGAGCTCACTGAAAAAGTTTTGCAGCAGCTGGAGCCGTTGGCTAAGCCGAAGGGCCACATCATTAAGGTATATATAGACACAGAATTTTTGTTCGCTGATCCCAAGCGCATCGAGCAAGTGCTTTTCAATCTCACAGAAAATGCGATTAAGTATGTGCCTAACGGGAAAACCATCGAGCTTCGATGGCGTGCAGATCCGGATCACACCATCATCCTTCATGTATCGGATGATGGCCCGGGCATTCCTGCGGAACACCATGCACGACTCTTTGAACGCTTCTATCGCGTGGATAGCGTGCGCGGCCGTGATCAGGGCGGCACAGGATTGGGGCTTGCGATCGTAAAACATATTGTAAATCGCCACGGCGGACACGTGAAGGTGCATGGCGGTCTCGGCAAAGGCACTGAATTTATTTGCTGCTTCCCACAAGGGAAGGATCGCTAGTGTTTTTCCTCGATCGTGCCTTTTGCTATCCCGAAGCTTTATCGAAAGCACTGCACGATGCCATTTGGAAATCCACAGGCTATTCTGAAAAAGAAGTGAAACGCCGCTCAGAGAGCTTGCTCTTGCTCTGGCCAAAGCTCGCTGAGGATCTGGGCACTCGGAATGAAAAAGAAAACCACTATTCTGAAAAACGGGATCAAGCTCTCGCCTACGCTTCCTACTACTTGCCGGCAAACGCTCCCAAAATTCCGCTCATTTTGGAAGAGGCTCAGCTTTTGGGTCTCGATGTGCTGGCAGAAAAAAATCGCTGGCTCGATTTTGGTTCTGGTCCGGGCACAGCCCTTTGGGGCGCGGTTTGGTGGGCAAAGGCCTACGGTCGCAACTTTCACTTTCAGGGCTTTGAACAATCGCCCCATTTTGTGGATTATGCTTCCCAGTTCGCGCAAGGATTACGCTCCTATCATTCGGAACACCAAGCAAGCTTCACAAATTTTCAAGGCAAGAGCGCAAAGAGCCTCGAAAAAGTTTTAGACCGAAATCCCGCCGAAATTATTTCCTTCATGAATTCCTTTCATGAATTTTTTCCAACACTCGAAGGAAAGATTGAAGCGGGCACGCTTATTTTGCGCAACTTACGAAATCAATTTCGTAAAGATGGAAGACCGCGCTGGTTTCTTTTAGTGGAACCCGCTTCAAAACAAAATTCTAGGGATCTCGCTAGTTGTCTGCGCGCTTGGCAAGATGCGAAGTTGGCCAAGGTGCTGTTACCCTGTTTTAGTGATCGCGCCTGCGGTGCTTTGAGCAATCCAAAAGATTGGTGCCATGAAGCGGTGGATTGTGAATTTCCCGAATTCGTGGGGGCAATTGGGGCAGGAGCGGGCCTTAGAAAAGAATCAGTACTTTTTTCCTATGCACTTATTTCAGTGGGCGGTGAATTTCCGGATTGGCCGCAAAAAACAAAACGCATGGTGAGTCAGCGCCTCGAACAGAAGGGGCAAACAGAGGCCTATTTCTGCTGTGAAGAAGGAAAAATCCGCTGCCGTGTACAGCACTCAAAAACTCTTCCTAATACAGAGGCCTTCCATCACTTTACGAGGGGCACACTACTTCAAACTCTTTCGCTTGGAGAAAAAGGCGATGTGCTGGAAATGCAGCCGCTACAAACAAAGTTCAATTACACGGAAACGCTCTTCCCAAAAGTATAGTATAAAAAATACTTGGTCACACTTCTCCGTTTACAAGCCCCCACTCCCTCGCTAGCCTTTCTACATAGATACTTATTTACTCACGGAGGGGAAATGAAAATTAGAAACCTATTATTTTTGATGTTGGGCCTTGCAAGTACGCAAGCGTCTGCATCGCTCATGAATCTATCCACCCTAAAAGAAACCTTGAAGCAGAATAATGCTACCTGGCAGGCAAAAGATAGCTGGGTAAATAACCTAAGCGAAGAACAAATTCATAAAGTTCTTGGTTATAAACACAAAGTAGTTACAGAGCGCGATGTTGATTTCCGTCCGATGAATGAATTGGCTGGAACCGACTCCATCGATTGGCGTAATAAGGACGGCCAAAACTGGGTGAGCCCAGTTCTAAATCAAGGGAACTGTGGAAGCTGCGTGGCTTTTGCAACGATCGGTACGCTTGAAACCCAAATGAATATTAGCTCAAAAGCAAATTGGCTAAATAACCGTTACTCTGCAGAAGCTCTCTTTGCTTGCGGCGGTGGCGGCTGTGATTCTGGCTGGGAACCACAAAGTGCAGCAAGCTACTTGCGCTCCCACGGTGTGCCTGATGAAGCCTGCGCTCCTTATACTATGGGCGCAACCGGCGTGGATTCAGCTTGTAACAGCATTTGCTCTGATGCTGGCTCTCGTTCACAAAAAATTTCTAACTTCACCAGCACCGGCGGCTTCCTGGGTGGCAGTGGAAATGCGGCGAAGGTAAAACAAGCTCTACAACATGGTCCAGTGGTTACCACACTTGATGTGTACGCAGACTTCTTGTCTTACGGTTCTGGTATCTACAAGCACGTTGCTGGCGCAATGGAAGGTGGTCACGCTGTTTCCATCGTTGGCTATAACGACGCTGGTCGCTACTGGATCGTGCGCAATAGCTGGGGCCCAGATTGGGGAGAAAATGGATTCGTGCGCGTAAGCTACGACGACACCTCGGGTATCGGAAACGAAACCTGGAGTTTCGCCCTACCAAGCACTGATGGCGTGGCAGGAATTCAGAATTTGCAAGATCGCAGCTATATCTCTGGCTCCATCGATCTACAAGCGAACTCCACCTACCCAAATACCTCTGATATGACCCTGCAAATGGTTGATCCAAGCGGAAGCCGCACCACCATGAATTGCAAAGGTTCTAGCTGCCCATTCCATATCGACAGCACAAAACTAGCAGATGGTCGTTATGTAGCTAACTTGCTCGTTAACTACGGCGGCAAACAAGTACAATCCGAGAGAAAGTTTTTCTACGTTGTAAACAAACGTCCAGAAAATTTTTCTCTTAGTTTCACTCCACAATCGGGAACTGACTTGAGCAAGCCAATTTCTGGTCGCCCTGTGTTTAATGTGGAAGCTACCAGCTCCAGCGTTCCCTTCTCTGATGTTTCCATCATTGTGAAACAAGGAGATAAGATCGTGATGCAACGTGGAGATGATATCATCCTTCCACAAATGACCATGGGCTGGCGTACAACCGTAATTCCAAATGGAACCTACGATGTTTACCTCCAAGGCAGAATCAGCACTGAGCGCATTCAATACCAAGTAGAGAGTAATCACTACACGGTTACTGTAAAAAACTAAGAACGCGAATCTGATCTCAACAAAGCTCGGTGGTGGATAACCATCGAGCTTTTTTATTTATACACTCTAGCTTCACACGCCTGCGCAAATTTCTCTGCGTCAAATCGCACTAAACAAAAAACTGTTAATAAAAATTAAATATAACTCAAGGCCCCACTAAGTCGCCCCGATAGCTTAGCCATCAAGTGTTTGGTTTTAACTTAAGGGGTCGCTTATGAAACGTTATGCTTACACAGTTTCCGTATTTCTCGCTCTTGCCGTGTTTTCTAGCCCAGAGGCTCTTGCTACCAGCCCAGTCGCGCAGGATTTCATGCAGGTTACCAACGATAAAACTACGGATAAAGTAGAAGTAGGCGCCCTCTCTCAAGACGGTAACCTCATCGCACTGTATGGAAAATCCAATGGTGGAGCGATTCAACAATTTAGTCTAAGCGATATCTCTAGCTCTAGCGGCGCGCTGATCTATGAGACACAAGGATATAAAGTACTATTCCTGCAAGGCACCTTCGACGCAAGAACACAAGAAGGTGATTTCACCATGCGCTATCTTTCCAACGGGCTCTTTGGCAGCTATAAATCTTGCAACTTTACGCTCCGCCGAGATGCTCAAGGGTGGTACGTAGAGAATGCCTATACGCATGTGAAACCAGTGGAAAACGTATTCGTGAAAACCTCCAGCCTCGGTGTAAGCACCATCGTTGGACTCTGCCCAGGCACATGAATCATCGAGGCGCCGCACTTTTAGCTATCAATCTAGCGGCGCTACTTTTCGGTAGCGCTGCCCTGTGCGGCAAACTCAACATTTCTCCATTTTTCATCGTTTGCGCAAGATCCGGTTTCGCCGCTCTTGCGCTTCTATTTTCCAGACTCATCCAACGGCAATCGATCCAATTCTCAGAAAAACTTCAGGGCAAACTTTTTCTTTCCGGCTTTGCGCTAGCCGCCCACTGGCTTTTCTTCTTTGCCTCGGTGCAAATGGCGAATGTGGCGATTGCCACTGTAAGTTTTGCGAGTTTTCCACTGTTCACCATCTTTTTCCGTTCACTCATGTATCGAAAATCGCCAACCATAATCGAGATCATTGCCGCACTTACAATACTACTAGCCATCACCATTCTTTGTGCGCAGCAAATCGCTCTCGATCCTGCATTCATTCCGGGAACCATCTGCGGAATTAATTCTGCGGCACTCTTTTCTTTCTTTAGCCTGCTCAGCCAAAGCTTAAATAGAAAGAATTCCCGAGTCACCGTTTCGCTCTACCAAAATTTGTATGTTTTTATCTTGCTCTTGCCGGCCACTCTTCTAACAGACAATCTTCCCGAAGATCAAAACGTGTGGATCACCCTTTCGATTCTCGGCGTTTTTATGACAGCCGGCGCCCACCAACTCTATTTCTTCGCCCTCGAGCATCTGCGCGCCAGCACCTGCGCAGCCTTTGTCTCTTTAGAACCAATCTATGCTATTATTTTGAGCCAGCTCATATACCAAGAAGTAGTTTCCAGCACCGTGATCCTCTGCGGATTCGGCATCCTTCTGGCCTCTACTGTTTTACTTCGGCAAGAAAAAGCTGCGCATAACTAGAATTCATTTAACTCTGCAATTACAGATTCGATCACCAAAGCCTGTTGCTGCTCCGATAGCTCCACCCACATAGGTAGCCTGATCACGCCGGCACTTAAACGATCCGTATTCACCATCGAGCCACTCACGCGTGCATGCTTGATTCCAGCAGGCGAGCTATGCAGCGGCACATAGTGAAATACCGCACCAATTCCTTTCGCGGCGAGTCCACGCAAAATCTGGGCACGCTTATCTCCTGCCACTATCAAGTGATAAAAATGGGCGTTGTGCGTGCAGTGCTCGGGAACTCTGGGCCTCACACAGCGACCACGAGACTCCAACTCCTCAAAGGCGAGATGATACTTTTCCCAAATGGCATTGTGAGCCGCAGTGATGGATTCGCCCGATTCAAACTGAGCCAGCAGGAAGGCGGCAATCATATCGCTAGGTAAAAACGAAGAGCCAAGTTCAACCCAGGTATATTTGTCTACGAGACCCTGATTGAATTTTTTTCTATCCGTGCCCTTCTGCCAAATAACTTCAGCGCGCTCCACTAAGCTCGCCTCGTTCACTAGAATTGCGCCGCCCTCGCCCGAGATCAAATTCTTTGTTTCGTGAAAACTAAGCGCACCCAAGCTTCCGATCGAGCCCAACATTTTTCCTTTATAGGCCGAGCAAATTCCTTGGGCCGCATCTTCAATCACGATGAGATTGTTCTTCGCCGCAATCTCGAGAATCGTATCCATTTCGCAGGCCACGCCAGCATAATGCACTGGCACGATCGCCTTCGTTTTTTTAGTAATCGCAGCTTCAATCAACGTTTCATCGATATTGAGAGTGTCCGTGCGAATATCCACAAAAACAGGGATTGCTCCTCGAAGCACAAAGGCATTCGCCGCAGAAACAAAGGTAAAAGAGGGCATGATCACTTCATCACCAGGCTGAATATTGGCAATCAGCGCTGCCATCTCGAGTGCAGCTGTGCCCGAAGTGGTGAGGAAGGGATTTGCGCTGCCCGTATGGGCTCGCAGCCATTCATGACATTTCTTGGTGAAAGGTCCATCCCCAGAAATATGGCTGCTTAAGCAAGCCTGCCGTATATATTCAAATTCTTTTCCCGATGCGTAGGGACGATTAAATGGAATCGAGATTGTCATGCTTAGGATTTAGTTTGAGCGGAAGGATATTCTATGTCCACCACTTCTAAGTGGCTTTGACACAAATGCGAGAATCCGACAATCAATCCCAGAATAGGCATTTGACGCATCGCAAACACAGTGCTACATCCTGTGCTATCACTTCAAACTACACAAAAGGAATGCCTATGCTTTGCAAAACCCTATTCGCCTTAGCCCTACTCCTCCCCGTCTGCAGCTTCGCCTCTCTGCCCGACGATATCGCGCGCATTCGCCCCCTACTTCCCGCAGGCTATGATGTGGCTCAGATCCAAGCCGCTCTGCTCACGGGATCTAGCGCAACCGATGCCTTAGACGCTGCAAAAACCAATTACCTCATTCGCGATATCAATGGAGATGGCGTGGCCGATATTCTCGTGATCGCCGAAAAAAGCCCATCCGCGGTGGAATTTGAGACCGGCACCCCTTGCGCTGTTTATGATGCCAGCAAATGCAATGTGCAATACGGTGAACGCACTCTTGAGCTATTCCTGGGAAATTCTGATGGAAGCTTCACTCTATCTTTCTCCAACAACAAAATGGTTTTGGCCGGCGATGAAGGCGGAATTTTTGGTGACCCACTCGAAGGCCTCTCCGTTCGCAAGAATGGCTCTATCTCCCTAGATGTTTACGGTGGATCCGCTTGGCGCTGGAGCAACTCCGATGTGATGCAATATCGCAATAGAGATTTATATGTAGTGGGCAATGATACCTATGAAGGCTGGAACGGCGATGGACGCAGCAATACCAAATCGGTGAATTTCGTCACGGGTCGGGTAGTAGAAACCGCACAAAAAAATGGCGATGCCCCCACTCTCTCTAAAGTAACTCACATCGCAGTAAAGCCATTGGTGCGCGTGGCAGACTACGTTAACTCTTTTAATAACTAATGCTTTTAGGCCGCCAGGATGGTGGCCTCTTTTTATGGAATGTGAAAAGTCTCTTCGGGACCATACGGCGCCATATCTATTGGGCCATGAAAATCGAGATTTCCTTCTTGAAAAATCTTTAACATCGCCTCGCCTCGCCCCACGGATTCTCTTGCCGCTGCAATCGGTGAATCGCGAAGAGCATTGCGATGCAGAGTCATGAAGCTTTCCAGCCAACAAGCCTCGATCC
>CAIPTA010000113.1 GCA_903867855.1 Oligoflexia bacterium
CAGGGGGTCGCAATACTGCCTCTGTGTATTTGCTATCCCGAATTTCGGGAATTAGTAAAACTTTAGCGAAAGCGATTGTGGATCATCGAGTGAAAAAAGGATTATTCCAATCTCGCCAAGAGCTGCTCGCTTTACCGCGCTTCTCAGAGAAAGTATTTGAGCAATGCGCTGGCTTTTTGCGCATTCCCAATAGCAAAAATCCCCTCGATAATACAGGGGTTCACCCTGAGCGTTATTCTCATCTTGAGGCCGTAGCGAAGCGCCTCAATAAAAATATTGGCGATTTCATCGGCTCCGGCGTGGCCATGCTCAAGGCAGATAAGCAATTCGCCACAGATGTGGGCAGTTTCACCTATGCGGATATTGTGAGTGAACTGGAAAAACCCGGGCGTGACCCCAGGGAAGAATTTGTGAGTTTTCAGTATCGCGAAGATGTGCATGAAGTGAAAGATCTAAAGCCGGGGATGACATGCCCAGGGATCGTAACGAACGTTACCAACTTCGGTGCTTTCGTGGATATCGGTGTGCACCAGGATGGTCTCGTTCATATTTCGCAGCTAAGTGATACCTATGTGAAAGATCCCCGTGATGTGGTGAGTCCTGGAGATAAAGTTCAAGTTCGTGTGGTAGAGATTAATTTGGCTAAAAACCAAATTGCGCTTTCAATGAAAAAAGAGGGCACCACTAATACCGGCAGGCCCGGGCCTCAAGAGCCGCGGCGTCCGAGTGCTCCGCCTAAGCCATTAGAGTTAAAAAATAATGCCTTTGCTGGGCTCGCTGGTCTAAAACTGAAAAGCTAGCCGATTGGAATACTTTGCGCGTGCTGAAAGAAATTAGTAGGGTCAACGCTCGCTTTGATTTGTTTGAGTCTCGCGAGGTTTTCACCCCAGTACGCCGCTGCGTAATTTTTTAAGTCTAAATCGGGATAGTTTACATAGCACTCGCCGGACATATAGCCACGCAAACCATCATAAAATTCCTTCATAGAGGCGAGGCTAGCCTCTGTTTTCTCCGGCTCAAAGCTTGTGGAGTATTGGATGCAGCATAGTGCTTTTCTGTGCGCAAAGGCGGTGGCGGTGGGGGCTACTTTTGCAATCGCTCCGCCATAGCCATCCATAGTAGCGGTGATGCCTTGGTGTTTTTGCAGACCCGCAAAGAGAGCGCGAATGCCATCGTCGCTGAGTGGCTCATAGAGATAATCGGATTTTGCTTTCATATGCACAGATTGGTAAGCATTGCCTCCCGCAAAGTGGTGCACCGCCTGCACGATGTTCATCGGCTCTAAGCGCTGATGGTTGGGTTTTTCACGTGTAATTTTTTGTAGTTCTGCTTGTAGTTTTGCTTCTGAGCAGAGGCCAAGGCCTGCCGCGTGAAGAGTAACATTCTGTGAATGCGAAACATCAATACGAAGAAATGAAGTTACAAAATCTGGAGCTGTTGCGATCCACTTTTGCCAATCCTTGCAGGCATCTAAGGCCCGTTCTCCGCGCAGTAACCAAGTGACGCCAAAGCTAGTGAGCTCTGAAACAGCATGAGTGCGAAATTGATAGCGAGTGGCAACGCCAAAACTACCTCCACCGCCACCTCGTATCGCCCAAAAGAGATCCGAGTTTTCTGTTTCACTTGCGGTGATCTCCACGCCATCGGCATTGACAAGATCAACAGAAAGTAGGCTATCGCACGCTAAGCCGAAGGGGCGAGCAAACTCACCAAATCCGCCGCCTTGCACGTGCCCCGAAACACCTACCGGAGGGCAGGATCCGGCAGGAATCGTGATTCCCTTAGGGCCAAGTGCGCTATAGACATCACCCAGTGCGGCGCCCCCGCCTATAAATACACTTTGTTTTGATGGAGCAAGTTCAATGGAATTCATTAGGCGCGTATCGATTACAATTCGCTCACTTTGAGAAAATCCTTCGTAGGAGTGACCGCCGCCTCGGATTGCGAATGGTACTTTCGTTCGGCGTAGCCATTGAATCAATTGTGCTAAACCTCTTGGAGTGCGCACCATTACTCTGGCCTGTGGGCTCAAAGCGGTTCGCAGATTAAAGGCATTTTGATAGTTTACGTATTGTCCATCTGAAGGTAGCAGTAGCAAGGCATCACTGGAATTTAACGCTTTTTGTAGCGCGAATAACTGGGCGCCAGACTCGGCTTCCGCACTCCTCAGTAGCGCCGGGGAGGCGAGCACGTAGTGTTTAAGAAGCAATCCCAATGCGGATAAGGTAGCGGCTGCCGATTTTTGTAAAAATTCTCTGCGTTTCATACCTACTTATCGGAATGAGCTAATGAACCTATAGAGATTCTGCGAGGCAAGTGGCTTCAGATCTTGCTCTAACAGCTACGATGCTCACAAAAGCGGCACCATCTTTGTTCTCTTCGATTTTTCCCTCTAAGCAAGCGCAGGCCCTTGCTTTCTCGGGGAATACGGCTTTTGGGGCAATTTGTGCGTCGCCCACTGAGATTAATCTGTGTTCGCCGTTCGGTTTGAAATCATGTAAAGAGCCAGCGATGATGCCCCCGCTTCCTCGTTGTTCCAGGCGTCCGCAATAGGAATCTGCTTGGGCGAATGAGGGTAGGCTAAGTAGGGCAAGGGAAAAAATAAAAAATTTCATAGGCTCCTCCAGGTAAACTGGAGATCTACATTGCAGGGATTAGACCAGGCTCCTCGCACCTGTTTCTCGCAAGCTAGGAGTAAAACAGGTAGGAAAAAGTGAACGCCCGTCTAAAGTTTCGACACTGGAAAAGCTCATGTGTCTGAGCGGATTTGTCGATCAGTGGCTATGGAAAAGCTGGATTCCAATCCTTCACAAGCAGTGCAAATCGAGGCGGACATTTTCGAGCTCGTGGAGCGTTTTCTGGTGGCCAAAAAAAAGGAAGTGGAATCCTTAAGGGAAGCTGTGGCGGCTAAAGATTTTGAGGCCATAGAGCTATTTGCCCACCGAATCAAGGGTGTTGGCAAAATGTATGGATTTCCAATTGTCACGGATATCGGGCAACGGCTTGAGGTGGCGGCCAAAGAAAAAAATAAAAATAATGCGAAGACAGAGTTAGCAGCCATGTATCTTTACCTCTGTGAAGTAAAAATCATGAAAAAGGTTTCTGCATGAATTTGCAGGGTAAAGAAATTTTAATTATAGATGATAATCCAGACTTGCTATTTATCATGCGCAGTATTCTAGCAAATACGGGGGCTACGATTTCAGAGGCTTTGAGCGCATCAGAGGGATTTCAGCGCTACCAAGAACGCGCTCCTCACCTGATCATTTGTGATCTCGGGATGAAGCCACACTCAGGTTTTGATTTTCTCCGCCTATTGCGCGGTCAGGCCAATAAGCTGCCAGTGCCGGTGCTTGTGTTAAGTGGCGACAATTCAAAGACATCCGTGGTGCAGGCCTTTTCCCTGGGGATCTCAGACTATCTCATTAAGCCGGTTGAAACGCCGATGTTGCTCAGAAAGATTCGTAAGAGTCTTAAAAATAATGAGTTTTCGAGCGTTCAGTTAAGCCCAGACAAACAAAAGAATATTGCAATCGAGGTGCCTGCTACAATCGTAGCGGCTTCTGAGGCAGGATTTCGTGTGAACTCCACCATCCGAATTGCGCCGAACACGAAAGTTAAGTTGAAGAGTGAGCTAATCACAACTCTACAGCTCGGTGATCATCCTGTGAGAACGGGCCCGGGGGCTGCGCTCTCTTTAGAAAAAGGTTTTTATCAAAATGAGATTCGCCTTGTTGGTGTGAGCGAAGAAATTGCCTCCCGGATTCGAAAGTGTATTAGGTTTTGGAAATGAATAGCGAGAAACCCTTAGTATATATCCTTGATGATGACCCAGACTTTCTGGCTATTTTTCAGTTGATGCTCGCGAAGCTAGGGTTCGAAACGAAAACTTTTATGAAGGAACCAGAGTTTATTGAAGGTATCAAGAAACAAAAGCCTGGCCTTTGTTTCATTGATATCAATCTGCATGGATTTGCTTCAGGATATCCTCTTGTTCAATCCCTCCACAAAAAATATGGCAAGGAGTTAACTCTATTTGTGGTTTCTGCGCAGTCTGGATCGGTGGCAATTAGTCACGCGGTGGAGCTCGGTGCAACAGACTATATTCTCAAGCCAGTGGATTCCACCATTCTAGCCTCTAAGCTACAGAAGTTTTTTATCACCGAAGGAACGCGGGAGGAGAGTCTTTCCTTTCTTGAGCACCCTCAAGGTATAGAGGCTCGGCTCATATTAGATCTAAAAGTGGTTGAAGTAGATGAATTGGGAATTGGCTTCGAAAGTGATCATCTTCTCTCCAAGGGATCTGTGTTTTATTTGAAAGAAGACAGCTTTGAATTTTTAAAAGGAGCTGGAGACCAGCTAATGAGCGTTTCTTCCAACGAGGCGGCACCAGGCAATGTTTTTCGGGGCTATGCAGAATTTGGCTCAGCCTCTGAAGAGCTATTACTGAAAGTCCGCACCTGGATTCAAAATAATCGATAGTTTATTTCGCCTTACCATGCCCAGAGTTTTTTATGGGAGTTCGTTCTGGGCTTGGAAAAAAATCCAGAAATTTTTTAAAGGTACCCATACTCAACGAAAGTGATCGATCTAGGTAAAATTTTGTTTCTCGCTCCATCTGTTCGGCAGCTTGGTTGCCGGCAAATTCCTCCAGTTCTTTTCGATTCTCGGGTGAGCGTAGGAATCGATGAATCATCGCTTCATCGGCTTCGAGGTGGAACTGAATTCCATAGGCATTTTTCCCATAGCGAAAGGCTTGCGATTCGCAGCGAGAGGAGCCCGCCAAGTGAACTGCGCCACTAGGAATATCAAAAGTGTCACCGTGCATTTGAAAAAGCGTTTCCGTTTTTTTGAAGTGTTGAAAGAGGGGATCATTAAGGCCGGAATCATTGAAATCCACATCTTGCCACCCCACTTCTTTTTCTGAGTGTTTGCGTACATTGGCGCCAAGAGTGTGAGCCAAAATCTGCGAGCCCAAACAAATTCCTAGAATAGGGATTTCTCTTTTGAGAGCTTCTTCAATTAATTTACATTCCACCTGTAGATGCGGATAGCGATCTGATTCGTATACACCCATCCAGCCGCCGAGCACGATGAGTCCGCTATATTTTTCTAGGCTCGGTTTCGCCTCGGGTTCTCTATCAAAATTTACATAGCGAATACGAAAGGATTCTTGTTTCAATAGTGTGTTCAAAGTGCCAAGAATTTCATTCGCTACATGCTGGAAAACTAATATTTTTCGCGAATTTGATGCAGACATAGAGATTCAATAATTTTAGGATTGTTTCGGGTGTTCCGATACGCCTCGGATGTGTTTTTTTGTAAAAAAGTTTGCCTCTATTCTAGCAGCGCTCCTGATGTTTTTCTGTATTGCTTTGCCCATGGCATCAGCAAAAAAAGCGTACACGCTGGCGCAGTTGCAAGAGAGTTACCGGGTTTTGGGTATTTCTGAAACGAGCACAATGGATGAGGTGCAGCGAGCCAAGCGGACACTCATGGTGAAATGGCAACCTGAGATCAATGCGGGCTCAAGCGCGGCTGAGGAGGCCTTTAAGGGCGTTTCAGAGGCATTCTACATCATCAAAGAAGTTAGAGATGGTAGCGCCGTGGTAGTTGGCACACGAGCCACTCCGCCGCCGCCACCGAGAGCGGAACCTAAAACGAAAGAGACTTGGATCAGCAAATTTACCAAGGAAATGGATCGATCTTCGGTGCGGGATCTCACGAAGATTCGTAGTCGTTATTTATCGCAAGGGCGAACTGCCACTGATTTTCTATTGATCGCTGGCTACGATACGCGCGATCCCATTGCTCAGGAATACTTTATTCACCGACACTTCGACTATTTCAGTTCCTTGAAGCCGAGCGTGGGCGAGTGCGCTCGCATGGCCGCGTTTAGCTCCAGCGATTCTTTACAAGATAGAATATTGCTCTTGAGTAAAAAAATGGGCGCGGGCAGCGGAGAGATTCTTTCCGTGCTAGAGAATGTAAAGGTGGCGAGTTGGCAAAAGCGAGACCAAGCTGGCTTTCACCGATTTTTGGGAAAAGTGATGGATCGATCTACTACTCAATCTGATTTTCTGCGTGCGGCAAAACTCTTAGGCGATGGCTCAAACCCCGAAGTGTTGCGTTTGGTGGATGAACACTTAGAGGCCTACTCTCATTTGGCTGTGGATCCCGCGCTGGAGTCAGAATTCCAAGAATGGCTAGCCACAAAAGATTCTCCCGCATATGTGGGAGTGGTGCGAGATAGACTCAAATCGCTAAGGATAAGCTTTCTTCGCGACATGGAGAATTGTGCGAAAGCGTACGGAGCTTTCCGTTAGCGAGAATTTTTTTTCCATTCCACAGTCTTCATCTCTAGGAGACGATCTACTCCAATCTGAGGACCATGAAAATAAAAGCGGAGGAGTTGGCGCAGGTAGTGAAAACCATATACCCACGGATTTACGTTATTGCCCACCACCTTGCCCCAAGAAATGGGGAATTCTTTCCAGCGGATTTTTTGTTTCGCTAGCTGAAACGCGGTGAGAACGAGATAGGGATGGTAGCTCATCCCAGAGCCCAATTTCTGGTAGGGAAGGGATTTCACTAGCGCAAGACGATACCCAATCATGGATCCAAGATCGCGCACCTTGGCGCCAAGAATTATCCACTGTAAATAGATGAAAAAAAGATTGCCGAGTTTTCGCGTGAGAGAATAGTGCGCCGTTTTCGAGCTAGGCAAAAATCTACTACCAAATACTAGGTCCAATCCTTCCTCGTCAATAGCATCCAGTAGTGGCACCAAATCAGCGGGATCTGCCTGGCCATCGCTGTGGAGCACGATTAAATAGTCTTGTTGTAATTCGAGCGCCTTTTGAAATCCCAACATCGTGGATCCGCCGAGGGAATAGTTTGCCGCATTTTCAAAGAGCTTAAACTTAGAATCATTTCTCTCTTTCAAGTACTGTTTCAGAGTGTCTCGCGTGCGATCTTGGCTTTGATTATCGAATAGCAGCACATAGCTCACTCGTTCTAGAATGGCGGGAGTTATCCCTTCCAGAACTCCAACTACTTCTGCTTCCACATTATAACAGGGCACAAAAAGTGCAGTTTTATGGATGGGTCTTGGCATTATTGTTCGAGAACTCGCGTGTATTTCAGCTGGAGTTTTTCCTTCGTTTGCTTGATTCTATAGGAATTGTTCGGGCTTGTTCAATGTCAAAGTGAGGAGATTTGGTTTGCCGGGATTAAAGCTTTGTATCTTAGCTGCAGGAAAAGGAACGCGTATCGCCGCGCATTCCAATGTTCCGCACAAGGCCCTCATTCCGTTGCAAGGCAAAGCGGTGATTAGTCATATCTTAGAAAAATTTTCGAAAGATATGGAAGTGGTGGTGGCGCTTGGTTACGAGGCAGCGCTCTTGCGAGAATACTTAGAGGCCGCTCATCCCGACCGTAAATTTCAGTTCGTACAAGTGCAGAATTACGCTTCGCCGGGATCTGGCCCTGGCCAAAGTTTATTGGAGTGCCAGCCATTTTTAACATCTCCTTTTGTGCTCGCTTGCGCTGATACGCTTTGGGAAGAAAATCTTGCTTTTCATCCGGAGCGCAATCAAATCTTTGTGGCTACAGCGAATAGCGATCTATCAGAAAAATATTGCAATGTCCTGTATACCGCAAAGGGGGAAATCACGGAGATAAGAGATAAAGTAAGAGTGGGGAGAGATGCCCAATTCGCCTCCTTTATCGGCCTTGCCACTATTTCTGATGCGGAACTATTTTTTGAAGGCTTAACGAAAAATAGTGAGCTCATCGCGGGTGAACTCCAGATTTCCTCGGGCTTTCAAGCGCTGGTGGCCAAGCGAGGCTGTACTGCGGTGAAGGTAAATTCTTGGTTGGATACTGGGTGTGTGGAGGGCTTGCAGTTAGCAGAGAGAAAATTCGGCACTGCGTTTTTTAAAAAAAGAAGCGAGGAAACCTATTTTGTGGGTAGCCGCGTGATAAAGTTTTATGCGGATAGTGAAATTTGTCGTATGCGTATTTTACGCTCCCTTCAGGATCAGGACATTCTTCCCCCCTGTGTGTATAGCGGAAATAATTTTTACGCCTATACCTTTATCCCTGGCACAGCGATCCGCGATTTGCCGAGCATTGTGTCCTTTGAGGAGCTTTTGCAATTTGCGAAACAATTTATTTGGAAAAAGCGCGAGAATCCCGCCGATCGCCATGAGTTATGCAGGAAATTCTATATCGAAAAAACGAAGCAACGCCTGGAGCTTTTCCGCGAGCAAACGGATACGGTGCTTTTTTCTCGTTTGGAGAATATGTTCTCTCTCTGGAAAATGGAAGAGTTCTTAGAGAAGGCATCCCTTGCTAGATTTCATGGCGATTTCCAAGTGGGAAATATCATTTCCACAGAAGCAGCGCCTCACTTTGCCTTAATCGATTTTCGCCAAGAGTTCGCGGGCCGCACTGACCTCGGCGATATCTACTACGATTTAGGTAAGCTCTTTGCGAGCATCTGGATAGATTTTATCAGTCTGGCGAAAGCGAAAACGGTAGAGGAGCTGCACCCTAAGCCTCATTTTGCGAGTCTTGCCAAATCCATTGAAGATTTCGCGAAGGCGGAGAAACTAGATTTTCTCCATATTAAAAAAATGGCACTTTTAATTTATCTAAATATGATTGGTTTGCATGAAAAGCAAACTTCGGAAGTATTGGCACACAAACTTTTAGAGCTTAACGAGCAGATTTAGTGCTTTAAGGTGTATTCAATTCCGCCGCTAGTTGAATGCACTTCGGTCACGATATCGTATCCCTGGTCTGTTAACTGTTTTAGAGTGAGGCTCTTTTGCACGAGACTATCAGGCCATGCCCCATATTCTTGGGAGGCTACTATTTTACCATCGCCTACGGCAGTTATAGTAGCCAGAAAATGGAGCACTATCTGGCTTTATAGCCATCCAACCACTTTGGCTGTCGCCTTCGTCGAGGTCGATTGAAATACCAGTCACGGCGTTTAGCTCTGGGAGATCATAGGCGGTTACGAACTGGCTGGTTTGCTGTGCAATGCCGATCATTTGCACAGTTTTCTGTTCTTTTTGTCCATTCTTCAATTGCAAAGTTCCGCCGCCACCGTTGAGGTTAACTATCGCCGTCACTCCTGCTTTGTTTTTATTGGAGCAAATTATTGTCCAGTCTGAGGCAAACGCTAAAGGAGAAATAGTAAGTGCAAGTAATGCGAATAATGGCTTGGTTTTCATTTTCGTTTCCCTTGTTGCTAAGATTTTTCGTTGCCTCCGGGTGTATCATAGAGGGTTGGATAGAAATGTTAGGAGTTAATGAGGATGAATTGAGATCGCGGTTTTTTTGCGAGATAGAAGCAAGTAATTAATTCTATGATGTTATTTGCCGCGTGTGGGCATTACTCCCGCGATTCGTAACCAGACCTAACTAGGATTCCCCAAAATATTTAGTATTCTAGTGTCTCAATAGATTCGTTTCAAAAGCCTGCTCGAAAGGAAATGCCATGAAAATTTTATTCGCTCTTCTTCTGTGCCTAGTCGCAACCAATGTGTTTGCGCAAACGGCTACCCCGATCGAGCTCGATCCAGAAATGCTCTTTTTAGAGCATTCAGGAGTCACTTCATCGGCCACCTCTACTGGACTTCTATCCATGATTCTCGTGCCTCTGCATACAGCCATTGAAACTCTACCAGCCGGACTAAGCGTGGTGCCAAGCAAGATAGAAAAAACAAAGAATGGACTGGGCTATCCAGTAGTTTTGTTTATAGGATCCCACAAGAATTTAACGGCCCATTATCCAGAGGGAGACTTTGTGGTTGCTCCGCAATATAATGAAATTACTTTTACGATGGCGGTACATGGGCCACACGATTCGGGCAAGGTATATGGGTATACATCGAAGATCATGGTGGATAATGTGCCTGCGATGCTGCTTGGATGGTCCCTCGGGTACCCTAAGGTTCTTGCTAAGTTTAGCTCTTCGAAGGATGGAATGCTTGCAGAGAATCCTCTTGGGCAGCTCATGGCAGACATACAGACCTATCCCGATTCCCAACTGAATATGGCGCAATACAAGGCGAACTTAGCGCAAATGATGGCGCAGGCTTCTGAAATAAGCGCTACGATTGGTAGACGTGCCGATGGCAAATTCATTTGTTTCGATTTTGTTTGGCAGTTTCAGCAGGCTCGCTTTGCCCCGGTGAATGTGCGTCTCCAATTAAGGGATGCCTTTTTAGGAGCTGGCTTGGGCGGTGAATTTGATTCGCCCGCGCTCGATAAAGGTAGTAATGGATCGGTGCAATTCACGAGCGCGTGGAAGATGAACGGCTTTCGCGAGTGTGAGTAGTAGAGTTAAGGTAAAGCAAGCGACACGCCGGCAGCTATGGCATGTGGGGTGAGCTGTGGGTGACCCACAAGGAGGCCAGTGCTCGATGATCCAACAACTACTGTCGGATCCGAGTTGGATGGCTGGTTTACAGAAACGGGTGGCTGATTCGAACGGGTATTGGTGATCACCTTGGCTGCGTTTTAGACCCTACCAAGAGCTACCAAAGGGCCACCACCACCACCAGCAACATCGCCAAATACTTTTGTATTATCCATGCCCTCGGGGAATGCTGCTGAAGAAATTGAATCCCTCAACAATAGTATTCTCTATGCGGTTGCGAACGGAGCTCGTTTTGTGCTGGTGCCTTATTTAAATCCCAGCGTGATCTTGGCCGCCTCTCAGTATGCGGCTGAACATGGTGCGAAGGTGCTCATGATGCCTCAAGGAGCGGCCGCTCCGGATAATTAGACCAAGAAAAAAATATCCAATTTCCCGAATGTATCGGAGTCAGATCGCACCGTTCTTGCTCTCTATTCTCCTCAGCTGCCCCTAATCCTAGCGCTCACACTAAAAAAAGCTGGCCCAGCTTTTGCTGTTCGCGTTTGGGGATTTAAAACTAGACTTCGGGGGAGATTATGAAAAAATTTTTTTTGGCTTGTAGCGCGCTTTGTCTTTTGGGAACGCTTTCTGCCTGCGTTTCTGAGCAGTACAGTTGGAATGTGAGTGCCTTAGTGGTGAAAGCTCCGATCACGGTGAAGGATGTAGATAATAAGAGCACCGTGATTCCAACCGGAACCTATACTATGCAGATTATTGCCGAACTCGATGGAGCGAAACCAGTAGATGTGATTCTCAATCTCCCGATCAATGGGAAAGAAACTTCTATTAAAATGCCTGCCCTAAAACCGATTGATGTAAATGGCCTCAGTCTTACAGCGGATCAGATTGGCCAAAGTTTTGGTATTACGAGTGATGTAAAGGAAACGAAAACACCCACAGGCATCGAACAAAGCGGCAGCGAGGCTTGCACCTTTTATGGATCATCGCATGAAGAGTGTTCGCCAAATTGGGTGCCTGAACATTGTGAAACAGATCTTTTCACGCCAAACCCAGACCCAAATTCGCTTTCCGCTTTTGGCACAAAATGTACGCCCGGCTACTACGATGCTCCTACTTGCACCCAAGTTCAGGACACTTTTCAAGGCCATCGCGACGTAACATTCACTCCTATTTTGGATGAGACCGTTACCACGTTTAGCTTCGTGGACGCAGCTAGCAATGCCAATTTGGCGCAATCAGTGGCCGATGAAAAAGAGAACACAAAGAACTACGCCAAAACAGGCCTTTGCTTCATCGACGGTCAGTGAGGTCTTCTCGACGATTGGGGTCCTTCGGGACCCTGATTTTTTCGCCTTACACGCTCCATTTCGGGCCCAAACTTCCCGCTAAACGCTTATCGAGCATTTGCCGATACGATTGCCATGAAGCCATTTAAAAACGCTAATTTGTCGGCACTTGTTTTCGTTTCAACCCTGCTTTTTACTGCCTGCAGTGGGAGTCAGCTGAGTTCTAAGCCTAGGGCACCAGCCTCGGTTGGCTCTTCGAGTTGCAGCTTTGAAGGCCAAGAATTGAAAAAAGGCCAATATGTAAACTATGGCCGCTTGGGTTTGGTGGACGGAGTGGTTTCTTGCGAAAATGGGAAAGTGATAATTCAGAACGAACAGGGTGGCCCCGTGGATAGCACTAACGAAAGAACCATCGAAGCCGCGAGTATTTTGGCAGTTACCAACGATGCTACTTTTCCGAATGAGTGCATGGCGATTGATAGTCATCTCGCAGAATTTTCCAAGAAAAAGGTATTCGATTCTACTTCGAGTGAGGACCTAGAAAAATGCGCCAGAAAAGGGTTGGCGGCTTGTGGCATTTATAAGACTTTACTTCGCACACCTGTTAGTGCCGGCGAAAGAGTGGGCGATGCCATCGATGTGTACAGAATGTGTAGGGGTATGGGCGCACAATCCAGTGATTGCGCTGCAATCGCTAAAGACGAAGCCGAGGAAGACGAAGGCACAGCCTACGTGGAGTCAAGAGCGGTTGGCTATAAGGTAAAACAAGAAGTGGTGGAAAAGTATTTGGCTGCACACCCTGATGCCTGTGCCTTCTGGAGTTTTTGCGCAAAGTCTAAATATGACAATGCAGAGGCTGGGCTTCAGATTTTAAAGTGTAAATAATTTTTATTTTCTAAACTCGGTCCCTACCGAAATGGTGTCTGGCACCAATTCGTGGCATACTTTCTTCACCACACCGCCTCCGATGGAGGGGCAATGGGTGGTATTTTCACGGCATGATGGCAACTCACTATTTTTTAAAGGGCTCAGAAATAGTTTGTGGCTCGCTTCTCTTGTTTGGGTACTTCGTGCCGCTTGCCCTTGTAGTGCTGGCGCCAATCATCATAAATATTTTACTAGTGCATACGTTCATGATGCCGAGCGGCCTACTATTGGGCTCAGTGCTCGGAATGTTCGAAGTCTATTTGGCTTTTTTCTCGGCGGAATATAGCCCAAGCATCAAACAACTTTTTCGCGCGAGATAAATTATGATTCGACTTTCGTGAACTGTGCATTTGAAGCGGTTCGACCGTGCTGCGCGTAGAAATATAATTTTAAGTAGATATGTAAAGATTGAATAAAGTGGTGGACGTTAACGGAGTTCACTCGGCTCCTCCTGAGCCTCGCCCTGACGGGCGCTGCGCGTGCAAAACTGCCGTCTTGGCAGTTTTGTGAACCGTGCATTTGAAACGGTTCGACCGTGCTGCGCGTAGAAATATAATTTTATGTAGATATGTAAAGATTGAATAAAGTGGTGGACGTTAACGGAGTCGAACCGTTGACCCCCTGCTTGCAAAGCAGGTGCTCTACCAACTGAGCTAAACGCCCCTATAGGACAGTGAAGGTACCTTAGACGAAATTGCGCTCGCGAGCAAGCCCAGCCTACTGAAAATCTTTCGGATTTTTTGCAGCCACTGGCTCGTGCGCTTTTAACCAGTTTGCGTAATCTGCCACGCCGCGTTCGAGAGGGAGAAAGTCTGCGGAATATCCGGCAGATTTCAGCTGGTCCATCTCGGCTTCCGTAAAATACTGGTAGGCTTTGCGGAATTGCTCCGGCGTTTCCATCCAGTTCACCTGCACAGGTTTTTCGAGGCTCGAAAATAGCGCTTCAATCATGGAGTAGAATGTGCGGGCCTTACCGGTGCCGCAATTATAGAGTTTCGATGCCGGTTTTTTCTCTGCGAGAAACTCGATGATATTCACGATATCGTTTACATGAATAAAGTCGCGGCTTTGTTCGCCATCTCTCACGTTTGGATTGTGCGAGCGGAAGAGTGGACAAGCCCCCGTCGAGGCGATGCTGCGGAAACTATGAAGTACAGCGCTTGCCATGCGTCCCTTGTGAGCTTCGTGCGGGCCGTAGACATTGAAGAATTTCAAGCCATACCAATGCGGAGGCGCGATGCCTTTTTGAATTTGCTCATAGACCCAGAGGTCGAAATCTTGTTTGGATTGTCCGTAAGGGTTCATGGGCTTTAGCTTGAGGGCCGTTTCCCAGGAATCGGAAAAACCTTCGTCACCATTGCCGTAGGTAGCTGCGCTGCTAGCAAAAATGAGCGGCACTTTCTCCTGCACGCACCAATTCCAAACGCTCTTGGAATATTCCACATTCCATTTGTCTAAAAAATCTTTGCGAAATTCGCCCGTATTCGTGCAGGCGCCGATATGAATCACAAGATCGATCTTTTCTCCATGGGGGATGAGCACATGCTCTTTCGCTTTTGGATCATTTGCAGGGGCTTGCGCATGAATCGTCTGCAGGATTTTTGGAAAATACTCGCGGTCGATGATCTTGTGGCGAGGCTCTTTCGTATCCGCCTGACCATGGGCCCAATCTACAATCGAAGATTCGTCGGGATTAAAATAGCCTCGAGTGCGAAAGTATTCTGGTTTATCTACGAGGAGTAGACGATTTTTTTTGCCGAAGCGTTCTGCAATATGGCTGCCGATAAATCCGGCAGCGCCAGTGAGGATAATCATCCGAAGAGCTTAGCACGTTTTGCGGCTGGGCGCTCGCTCATGCGTTTCCAATAGCCTTGCAGAATGGGAGACTGCTCTAGCAAAATCTTCTCGCCATAGGGAAGTGAGCTCGCCACCAAAATATCGGCACTGGTGAAGGAGTTTCCCACGATAAATTCATGGTCTTTCAGGCGTTTTTCTAGCATCGCCACAATCTCTGGTGCTTTTTCTTTCTTCACTTTTTCTAGTTCCGCGGCTCTTTGCTCTGCTGGGGCACCGCGTGTGGCGAAATAGCCTGCGAAGGCCATTTCCATCGTGGTGGCCGCAAAGCTATGCCATTGGAAGTAGAGCGCACGATCAGGAGAATCGAGAGCTGGGGCAAAGCCCATTTCCGAAAAGCGATCGCAAAGAGCGAGCACGATTCCAGTGGATTCGGTTACTACTTGCCCGTCTAGCTCAGCCACAGGCATGGCGCCCATGGGATTAATCGCCAAAAACTCTGGCGTTTTGTGAGCGCGAGATTTGTTATCCCAGAATTTGTCTTCATAGGGGATATTCATTTCCTCTAGGAGCCAGCGCACGCGGCCGCTGCGATCGAAATGGGCAAAGGAGTGGATTAAGATTTTTTTCATATGGATCCTTTAGTAGAGAAAATTAAATCAGCGCTCTTAAGTCCAGTGGACACAAGCGATTGCGCGTAGTTTCCGTGGTACAAAAAGTACGCCTGAAACGATTATAGACCCAAAACGTAACTGAAGATCAGCGGCGCAACAATCGTTGCATCCGATTCCACAATATACTTCGGAGTATCAATCCCGAGTTTGCCCCAAGTGATTTTCTCATTGGGTACAGCGCCGGAGTAGGAGCCATAGCTCGTGGTAGAATCAGAGATCTGCGCGAAGTAGCCCCAGAGGCGAGCGTTCAGGCCGAGATCTTGGTGCAGCATTGGCACTACGCAAATGGGGAAGTCACCCGCGATACCACCACCGATTTGGAACATACCGAGGGAAGTATTCTTGGTGATGCCTTGGTAGAATTCCGCCATTTGCATCATGTACTCGATACCCGTGCGCACGGTGTGCACGTTCTTCACATCGTTACGCATGCAAGCCGCAGCGTACATATTGCCGAGGGTAGCATCTTCCCAGCCTGGGCAGATGATAGGCAGATTTTTCTCTGCAGCGGCTAACATCCAGCTGTTTTTAGGGTCGGTATCGTAATACTGCTTCAAACCGCCGCCGAGCAGGGCTTGGTAAAAGAATTCGTGCGGGAAATAGCGCTTATTTTCCTTCTCGGCTTTTGCCCAGAGATCGATCATCACTTTTTCCATACGGCGCATCGCTTCGCCTTCAGGAATGCAAGTATCGGTTACGCGGTTCATGTGGCGCTCAAGGAGAGCTTGCTCATCCTTTGCGGAGAGTTCGCGGTAGTGAGGCACGCGCTCATAGTGAGTGTGAGCTACCAAGTTGAAGATATCTTCCTCTAAGTTCGCGCCGGTGCAGCTGATCAAGTGCACTTTATCTTGGCGAATCATTTCTGCGAGAGTGATACCGAGTTCGGCAGTGCTCATCGCGCCAGCAAGGGTGATCATCATCTTCCCTCCGCCTTCGACATGCTTTTTATAGCCTTCGGCAGCGTCTACCATGGCGGCAGCGTTGAAGTGACGGTAATTGTGTTTCATGAATTTTGATATTGGTCCCATAGGAAAAGGAAATAGCGGAAAAAGAACTTCTCTGCAAGTGTGAAATCCTTTATGATCAGCCTGTCTTATGGAACATTCCCTCAACGAATATAAACGCAGCATCGCCGCCTTGAGAGCTAAAGTAGAAGCCCTCGGGAGGTCACTTTGAACTCGACACGAAAGAGCGCCGCTTAGGCGATATCGAAGCGCAAGAGGCAGACCCCAGTTTCTGGAGTGATAATCGCCGCGCACAAGCGATCCAAAAAGAAAAAGGTTCCATTAATTCCACGCTCTCGGAATTTAAATCACTGCGTCAAAAAGTGGAAGATGTGGAAACCCTCGCCGAGCTTTCTGCGGAAGATCCAAGCCTCTTGGATGAGCTCAGCACTGAATTAGAGAAAACTGCGCCCTTTGTGGAAGCCGTGGAAACCCGCACGCTTCTTGGCGGAGAAAATGATTCTCGCAATGCTTTCTTAAATATCAACTCCGGCGCAGGCGGCACAGAATCTCAGGATTGGGCCCATATGTTACTGCGCATGTATCGCCGTTGGTGCGATAAAAAAGGCTTTACGAATGAAGTGGTGGAACTCTCTGCAGGCGAAGAGGCGGGGATTAAGAGTGCCACGATTTTGGTGAAGGGGCAGTATGCCTATGGCTTACTCCGCGCGGAAGTGGGCGTGCATCGCTTGGTGAGAATCTCGCCTTTTGATTCCAACAAACGTAGACATACTAGCTTTGCTTCTGTCTATGTTTATCCCGAAGTGGATGATGATGTGGAGATTGAAGTGAAGGAAACGGATATCCGCGTGGATGTGTTTCGCTCGGGTGGATCCGGCGGACAAGGCGTGAACACTACCGATTCTGCCGTACGTATCACCCACTATCCTTCAGGATTAGTGGTTGTGTGCCAAAATGAACGCTCCCAAATCAAAAACCGCGGAACCGCCATGAAGGTGCTAAAGGCGCGATTGTATGAGAGATATCTCGAAGAAGAGCGCGCAAAACAAGCAGTGGTGGAAGCGGGCAAAAAGGCTGTAGAGTGGGGCTCGCAAATTCGCTCCTATGTGCTGCATCCCTATAAGATGGCGAAGGATCATCGCACTGGCGAAGTTACTTCGAGTGCGGAGGATGTGTTGGATGGGGCGATCGATCCCTTCATTCGCACATTTCTCCTCTTTGATAAGGGCATGATCGAACGCAAGGGCGGCGCTGATAAAGAGGAAGAGCTTTGACAAGCTAGCCTCTTCAAGCTAGCTTCCGCTCATGCGAAACTTATTTAGCTTTATCGTACTAGCGCTACTTCCAATGGCCGCAAATGCCGGCTCTTTGTTCGGTCAGCCCACCTTCGATTTACCCTCCGAAGTGCAATTTAGCATCTCTGGCACAGGCGCTGCGAAGGCCACGGATGTGCTCTTTGATGGCATCAGTAAAATTCGTTTAGGCAAAATTGGCACGAGCACCACGAATCTTGGGCTCACGATTGGTCGCACGATCTATGATAACCACGATGTGCTGCAAAGTTATACAGTGGTGGATACTGTGGCCTTGCCAGTTACTCTCTACTCTTACTCTTTGCCGATCGGAAATACTTTTTTCTCTCTCGCTTTAGGCCTGGGTGGGAATCTTACTTTTCTTGATTTGCGTCAGGTTACGGAGGGCAGTTTCCGGAAGCTTGATCCAATCAAAACGCGGGATAAACAAATCACTGCGACGCCCTGGTACAAGATGGCCACATCGAACAGTACGCCACCCTTTTCTCAAGCACCCGATCAGCCAGCGCACTCTATTTTTGGTCTCGATTCTGCGAACGATGCTCTATACTCCAATCTTTGGAATATGGTTTCCTTTCCGGCGCGATTGCCCTTTAAGGCTGCGTGGGTGAAGCGTTTAGACATTGGCGAAGTGATTGCCTATGGAGCCTCAGGATTAGCGGAGTTTGGTCCATCGGTGGGGGTGCTCGTGAATCCAGGCGCGCTAAGCGGCTATGTGGACAGTCTCAATGTGTCTGCCGGTTACAGGGTATTCATCAGCGGAGATTTCCATATCGCCGTACAGCGCGAGGACGATAATCATGTGCGCGTAAAAATCGTGCGCACAAAACAATATGGCCAGCACTACGGCACCAGCGCTGCTAGCAATAATGCCCGTCTCTTCGATGGGTTCGTGGTTCTTGGCGCCAAGTTAGAGCCGAGCGTGAGCGTAATTCCTTTCAACTTTCAAAACCTCAACGATAAGACCTCCGATTTTGAAGAGGGTTTCCGTTTTGATCTTCGCGATCCGGCAGCCCAAGCGGCCTATGAGCAAGCTGCGATTGGTAAGTTTGCTGCTGCGGAAGCGTTGGTAGCGCAAACGAAATCAAATCCCGTGCCTGCGGTAACGAAACTTTTCCAGAAGGACGAGCAAGGCACTACGAATCAGCAGGATCGTGGATTAAAAATTTTGATCTACAGTGAAGATCGCGCGAGCGAAGTGGATAATAACGAAGAAGTGTTGCAGTTGCCTGATGGAGAACACACAGTGCTCGAAAGTGTTGCGGATAATACCTTTCACTCTCAGTTTTTGTTGGGTGGTAGCACGCGTCTCGTAAGCCGCACCACGATTGACTATACAGATAGGTTGCTCAGCCTCATTCTTGAGGGCTGGATGGAAGATCAAGTAACCGATGGCAATGAGCTCCGCGATTATGAGAGCTCCATTGAAAAAATTGTGGATCGTGGCCAGTTATTTATGCATATGCCGATTATGAATCCCTCGCCGCCGCCCGCACCGAGCGAAGGTGAGGATGAAGATTCTGAGCATGTTTCTAGTATGCCCGCAGATCAGCCAACACTAGCCTACTACGGAAACTCCAGCTTCTATTTCCGCATGGATGTGAACCAAGCGAATGCGGAAAAGTTTTTTCAAACTTCTGAGGAGGATAAGTGGAAGACTTTAGAAAGAGTATTTCAAATTCCTGAGGGCCTTTGGCAAAATATTGATTCGCGCATGGCGCTTCGTGGTTTTAACTATCTAGGCCGCGCAGTGAATATCGCCCTCATTCCTTTCGATATTCGTATCAAGCAGATTGAATCTCTCATCATTGCCGATTCGATTTATAATAATTGGATTCAGCTCGCGAATATTTCTGATCCAAAAGAACTCACTCATACGTTGGTGAATCAATTTGCGGATCCTGTGTATGGCTTTGAGATGATGCAAGTATTTACGAATGCCATTGGCGGACAAAATCTTCCCTTCTACCTTAGCGCAGCCAATAAAAGCTTCGGACGCATAAGCGTGCAAGAGGGCGAGCTATCGGGGATCCCGAGCCTCGAAGAGTATCGCCGCACGGCGAATTTCGATGAGCCAGATACCATCGGGCAGAATGAAAACCTCGCTCTCACGGATCTCAATATGAAGATCTTAGATGCGGATCATGTGCAGATTAGTTTTCATGCTCAGGAGTTGCCGCAGTACTTATATTTCCGGGTGGACCAACTTGGGATGTTTATTAACTCCAAGGCCGAGCTCGTGGTGATGAATATGAATCTCGCAAAAGTGGGGGCGAATACCATTGTGCTTAATCGCAATAGCGATGGCTATGATGGAGTGCTGGCGAAAGCTATCCTTGCTCTTGCGCCGAATCCTTATCGTCTCTCCGTGGCGCTTGGCGCTGAAAAAACGGATTGGGGACCCGTGGCCACCGTGGATGGCGGCACGAAGTAGGATTTCTGCAGTAAACATTTTAAACCTAACTAGCCTCAGTTGTAGGCTCTTACCTGCTTTTTAAAAATCCAAAGAATTCAGCTGCTTACGCGATGCGGCTAAGTGCTTGAAATTTCGTGGTAATTTAGCCCTACAGTCTTTTCGCCGAATAGCCGATAAGTTTAGTATAATATTGAAGGCAGGGCCTTTGTTGGGGTGAACTAATGGGCTTCTCTAAATTCCATCGAAAACTAGTTTGTCTACTGGCTGTGGCTGTTTATTGCTTTGCGCTTTCGCTGCCCGCTCTAGCCGTTACCCAAACCGGCGCTCAACAACAGAATTCTTCCGCGAATAAAACCGGTCAGATGATTGATACTTTGAGCGGAATTTTCGCAATTGGGATGGGGGGGTTCATGATTGCGACTGCGCACTCCGAGCCTCCGGGTTCTCAGCGGGTAATGCAAATGGCCATGGGCGGAATGATGATCTTAACTGGCTTAGGCCAGCTTGCCAACGCCGCGCAAATGGGGAAAGATGCGGCGGCCAGCGATTCCAATGTGACGAGCGGAGGATCCCTCGCCCAAACGCCTACCAACTTGGGCTCGCAAAGTTTACCCACCGTTGATCCATCGCTGCTTACCAATAGCGGAGTGAGTGATAAATTAAAGCAAGCAGGAATTGATCCTGGAATTCTTGGCTCAGCTCTGCAAGGCGGCGCCACGCCAGCCTCTGCGATTTCGCAAGCGAGCGGCGGAAAAATTCCAGCTGCGGATATTCAAAGTGCGATGGATTCGGCAGGATCTCTATCTCCTGATCAACAAAAAGATTTGCTCGCAAAGTCGGGCTTAGCCGATATGCAAGCGAAGATCGCTGCTGGTATTGGAGCGGCAGATGGAGCGGGTGGGTTGGCATCAGCTGCGAAATCTGGTGATAACGGAGCTTCCTCTGCTGCCTTCACTGGTGCCGAAGAAGCGGCGAAACCAACAGACGCGAAAATCAGCAAAGAAGTGGCCGATGCGCTCGCCGCAAAAGAGAAAAAAGATCAGCTCAATGGTCTTGGCGATCTTTCCATCTTTCAGCAAGTGCATAAAAAATACTCTGAAAAATTCGGTTTAATCTACGGACATATTTCTAACGGCGCTGCCCTGAAGGGCGTGGCTGGCGTGGACGGAAAGCCCATCGTGGATGGCGTGATCGCTCCTGCGGCGGCTCCAAGCGCGCGACAACCTGCGAGTTTGCAATGAGGGAAAGCTATGTATAGATCAATAAAAAATATTTCCATCATTTTGATAGCAGCGCAGGGAATTTGCTTGCAAAGTTTTGGCGATGCTGTGGATTTGGCAGCCATGAAAGATAATATTGATCATTTAGAAAAAGATTGCGGAGTGCCTCCAGCTAAAATTGCCAGTGCTATGGCGGACATTCAAAGAGCGGATCTTGCTTCGCCTATGTGTGAAATGGCGAAGACTCGGGGGGTAAGCGCGGTTGGCGAAGCTGGTCAGCAGCAGATGGTTGATGCTGGCGGCTGTGGGGCCAGCGCTGATAGTAAAAAGGCGGCTGCCTATGCTCAATTAAAAGCGGCGGCAAGTGGCGCTAAGGTGCCTGCCCCTCTCAAAGATAATTCCAATCAAGCACAGATTAATCGCTGCAAGGCAGCCAAGGATGCAATATCTAATACAGCCGATAAAGTTGCAACCGCAAGCGGCATGAACGCCATGCAAATGATGCAAATGGGCCAAATGGGCATGCAGATGCTGGGTCAGCTCGCGAGCCTTGCTGGTAGCGGCAGTGGCTCGGGTAGCAGCGGTAGTGGCAGTGCGGTTACGAGTGCAGGGCCTACAGCGCAAAGTGTTGGCGATAGCGGCGTGAGCGCACCTGCTTCACCGTCTACCCCAAGCACGCCAAGCGCTACAGCGGATAGCACTGGCGGCACTGCGGCTCCTGCGGGTAGCTTCGCGCTAGGTAGTGCAGGCAGTGCCGATCCTGCAGGCACTCCACCTGATTCTAGTATCACGGCTGCCAATGGTGGAGCGCCTCCTGGCGGCGCTGGCGGAGCGGGAGCTCTGGGAGCGAATTTGGGAAGTGGATCATCGAGCGGCACTGGAATTGGAACCGGCACAGCGGTGAATTCCTATGCGGCGATGAATGCCTTTAACCAAGACGATGGCAGTGCCCCAGCCGGTGGCGCCATGCTTGGGCTCAAGGGCTCGAATGATTTTCAAGGTCTTGACCCTGCGGGGAAAGATCCCATGGGTGGCGCTGGCGCTTTGGGTGGCGGCGCTGCGGGGTTTGATCCGAATGGAGAGGCTGGTCGCGGAATCGCCAGTGGCGATGGCCAAGCGCTTGCGCAAAATGATGTGAACGATCCGAGCACGAGTCTCTTCGATCTTGTTTCTGTGAAGATGCGCGAGATGAAAAAACGGGGCTCCTTGTAAAGTCTGCCTGCTCTTTTTTATAAACGCGGAGCGGAATGTTAAGTGAGTCCTTGTTTTAATGCTCATCGCCACAAGAAAATCCTAACCAAAAAATCACCTATCGCAAAAATCGTTTGCTAGCCGCTGCCGTGTCTCGGTACAAATAGGGGCAGGTGGAAATCAAAACATGAGAGAATCTTTACATCACTACGGTTGGGTAGAAGTGGTTTGCGGTTGTATGTTCAGCGGAAAAACCGAGGAACTCATTCGCCGCATGAAGCGTGCGCAAATCGCGCGGCAAAAACTCCAAATTTTTAAACCGGCGATCGATGATCGCTATGGCAAAGAGTATGTGGCGTCGCATAATGCGAATCGCATTGAATCTGTGCCCGTGGCTCATGCGCAAGATATCCTGGCTCTCCTTGAAGATTCCACGCGCATCGTGGGTATCGATGAGGCGCAATTTTTTGATGCTTCGATTGTGGAAGTGGTGGAGCGTCTTGCGAATCGAGGGATTCGTGTGGTGGTAGCCGGCTTAGATATGGACTATCGCGGCAAGCCTTTTGGCCCAATGCCGGAGCTTCTCTCGATTGCAGAAACAGTAACCAAGCTCTCCGCGATCTGCGTGGTTTGCGGCTCTCCAGCCACTCGTTCCCAGCGCGTAAATTCTAGTGAGGACCAAGTATTAGTTGGCGCTCATGATTCCTATGAAGCTCGTTGCCGTGCACACCATCATCCTCAAGGGGATGAACGTGCCGGGAGGGCGAATTGGCGACCCACAAAGCTAAAAGAAAATTCCCCTAGCCTTACGGTATAGCGAAAGTAGAGCTAGTGCCTGTGGTTAGGCTCGTGGCCGTGGCCTGCAGCTGAATTCCTGAGGTGCCGCTCGCCTCATTCACAGAAAGCCCCGAGAAGGTAGCCACTCCATTCACATCCAATACCGATGTAGTGCCCGACAATACACAACCTGAGGGAGCGATACAGCTGAGCGTAACGGTGGTGCTATTATCGCTGGAGCTCAGCGTGCCCGTTGAATCGTTCACATGAACCACTGGCTGCACAGTGAGAGCGGCGCTGGTTACGCTACTCGTAGTGCTCGGCTGCGTGGAGAAAGTGAGCGTTCCCATCGAGGTTACGGTGAAGCTATTGCTATCCGTGGTGGTGGAGCTCAACGTGGAGGCGCCGCCACTTACTGTAGCCATGAGCACTGCTGCGGATTCCGCTGCTCCGAAGGAGAGGCCCGAGAAGGTGGCTACTCCATTCACCACGGTTTGAGTTGTATTTCCAAGCAGCGTGCAACCGCTTGGGTTCACGCAGGTGAGCGTGACCACAGAGGATTCATCGCTCGTCACTACATTTCCACCGATGTCTTCAATCGCAACTTTTGGCTGAGTGGTGAAGGCCGCACCCGTAACAGTTGAAGTGGTGTTTGGTTGCACTGTGAATTTTGGATGGTCTGCGTTTCCGAAGCTAGTGATTGCAAAGGCCGCACTGGTTGCGCTGGTTAAACTCGAGGAGGTGGCCTGGATTGTATAAACACCAGTGTAGTTGATATCAATATCATTAAAGGTAGCAATACCATTCACAGCTGTTTGTGTGAGCGTGCCTGAGGCAGAGCCTGTGCCGCCCCCTTGCGGTATCGCTGCAATGGTCACAGTATCAGAATTATCATTCGAGCAAATATAACCATTAGCATCGAGGATCTGCACCTTGAAGGGTGACATGGTTTGGAGCTTCGCTGCTTTTGCCGGTTGAGTGCTGAAAGAAAGTTTCGCAGGCACGGTTCCATTCGAATTTACATAGGTGCTACCGGAGATGGTGGTAGGGAAGGAAACTGTGTTTGGATTCGTGGCTGTATATAGAAGGTAATAAGTGCCTGCGTCAGTGGCCGGTGTGGCACTTTCTTCAATTTCAAGATCAGAGAAGGTAGCGACTCCATTCGTTACGCCAATGCTCGTGGATCCAAGAAGAGTTCCCGCCGTTCCGCCAGTGGAATAGGTGGAGAAGGAAACAGTGATCACGGTTGTATTATCAGATGTCGCCACCGCACCTAGGGCATCATAGACAGTTACTTGCGGCTGCGTGGTGAAGGGCACATTAAGGGTATTAGGGGAAGACGGCGTTTGCGTAAGTAGGATGCTCGCTGGAACTCCCGATAAGGTGATGGAAATATTTGAGGTAGTGGCGCTGGTGATGCTCGATCCACAAGCGGCGGAGGGAGCAGCTGTGATTACATAGGCGTTCGTGCCGCCATATTCTGTGTTGATGCGCAGATTGGAACCTGCGAAGGAGGCAACACCTGAGGTGGTTTTCACGCTGAGTTGATTGCCGAGTAAGGTATCTGCCGCATTAGCGCTCGTGGTGAGTGAGAGCGTTACTACACAAAGATTATTTGAGGTGATTACGTTGCCTTGCGCATCCTCTAGAGAAACCACGGGTTGCACCGCGAAGGCAGTATTGGCAGCAGCGGAACTAGATGGCGCCGTAGTAAAGGCGAGCTTCGAAGCCGCGGCAGCGGTGATCGTGAAAGAACTACTCACGGCGCTGCTAAGGCCTGTGGCGCTGGCTGTGAGGGTATAGGTTCCGGCGAGATCTACGGTCAATCCAACGAAGGTGGCTAAGCTCGCACCGCCGGTGGTAGTGGCAGTTAGGGTACCGCTCAAGGTGGCACCACTGGCGCTGGTTAAAGAGGCCGTAACCACAGTGCCATCTGAAGAAGGAATGAGGTTGCCAACATTATCTACGATCTCCACTGCCGGCTGCGTGGCGAAAGCAACTGCGCTCACGCTGGTAGATGAAGGCTGAGTGACAAACTTCAAGCCTCGTGCAATTTGAGTGAAAGTGATTTGGCTGCCCACTGCGCTTACAGGGGAAGAAATTTCGAGGGTATAAGTGCCTGCAGTATTCGAAGTAATATAACAGTTGGCAATGCCAGAATTATTCGTAACTCCGCAAGCGGAGTAAGTAATGGCCGCGTTGGAGTTTGCTGCGTCCACCGCTGTGATCACCGGAGTATAATTTGCAAAACCGTAGCCTTGTTTGTCCACGAGCGTAACTGTTACCGCCGTGGTAGTGCCTACTTCACCGCCAGTGCCAGTGATGGAAACATTCGTAAAATTACGATTTAAAATCGGAGGGTCTGCTTGGTTGGATTTTTGGAGGGCATCGCAGCCTGCAATTCCGAAACAAAGTAAAAAGCTAAGTAGTAAGCGTCTCATTTTCTGACAACGATATTCCATCATCGTGTGCCTCCAAACACTACTAGTGTCACCTGTTTCGGGGAGTTTTTACAGCAAAGAAATAGAGTTTTTTCTAACCTGGCAGCGGTTAGGGGAAATACTGGATAGAAAGACCTGCCTGATCAAGTTCGTCCGCTGTTATCCAGAAGTTCCCGGGGTCGCTATCACACTTGCGATAACCCTCGCAGCGCTTTCCTAAAGAATCTCGAATAAGATATTGGCATTGGCCATCAAAAAACTTGCGCTGAATTATGGAAGAAGAGTGCACGGTTTGAGCTTTCATTTCCTCGCTCGCGGAGGAAGTTAGCAGGGCGGGTAGGCTGTAGGTAAGACCCACGATTTGGCCACTTTCTAGTTTGGCGTCTATGGTAGTGAGCAGTTGGCGCCCATGCCCTGGCTTCGAGGCAACTTCTTCGATCGGATGAGGCAGGTTTTTAGGAATAGAAACTGGATTTTTACAGCTCATTTTTTTCATCCAAAAGATGGCCTCTTGGGAGTCCTTTGCCCTTCTTAATATGGCTAGCACAGTGGGAATATCTAGGCCTGGAAACATAAGTTGGGCACTCATGGTCATATCGCAGCTTATGGCTGGATCTCTGCCGCTTAGCTCATAGCTATCTAGTTTATTTAGCACTACTGAGAGCTTTGCAGAGGCCTGTTGATTCAAACTCGATGCTGTCACTTTCTGTGGATGGAGACGAAAAAATTCATCGTCCAACTGATCGGAATGAAATTCAGCTTCGCTGCAAATCGTGCCTGCTGTTTCGGCATCGCTAATGGCGTTAATCAAGTAACCGCCCTTCAAATCAGACCATGGGAGCGGACCTTGTCTACCATTCAAATTTTCCTTTTGTGCATAATAGAGCGAGGCGATGGCGGCGGCTGAAACACGAGAGCCAAGCTTCTGGGTGAGCATATCGGCCGCGGTAAAGGCAAAACACCAACCCGTGCCCGATTGATTTCGTATGGGGCCGAGTAGGCTGCGAGGATCGGCCGTGGTATTGCAGGAAGTTTGATCGTGAGGCCGCAAAATATCTGGCCCCTTCGCAAAAATGTGGGCTCCCGGTTCCACAGCCTTGGAAAATTGTTCCGATTCAGGGAGAGAAGAAAGATTTTCTTCTGCGGATTCCTCCTCCTGCACGGCGCTTTCAACGGCGAGGGAGCGGCCCGGTTTATGAGTTGGCGCACCAAATCCTACGCTTGGAATTAAAATCAACAGAGTGAATGCGATTAATTTCATGAATCAATCCTCCTCGCGCATGAAATCTAGGAGGCTAGGAATGTCCACGAAGGATTGATCTGCCTCGAACAGGCAGCGATCCATCTTTACCCACTTTTTTCCACTCCAAATATCCAGGAGCTGTGGTTTGCCGCCATAGATATAGCAAAGCTTAAATCCGGGGGAACCGAACTGGCCCTGGAGTTTTTCTTCTGGCACCTGCAAATCAGTTTTCTGAACGGCAATACAATTTTCATCTGGATAGCAATTGAGTGAGAGCAAGGAGAAATCCTCCCCGTCAAAACAATAGGAAGCATTTTCGATCACCTCTTTGCCACCCCGATGGAAACGAAACTTTCCATTTTTGGTGCAGTTCATTTTCGCTTGCGCTAAAAAAGGTATAAATAAAAATAGTGTAATTAAAAATTTCATTTGAAGTATTGAATCGAGCCAACGTAATTTTTGATATCCTCTTCTGTGATCCAGAAGTTTCCGTCCTTATCACAGGGACGGTCGCTCACGCAGCTGCGCCCGTGGGTATCCCGCACCAGATATTGGCATTTTCCATCCGTAAATTTACGGCCAACAATTGTGGAGGCGTGCGGTTCCTTTCCTGCTGTATATTTGCTTCCCAAGTTAAACGGGCCATAGTTATACGAAATTCCTAGAGCTTGCCCGCGGTTTAGGTTTGCATCAATATTGGCCATGAGGGTTTGCCCTTCCCCTTCCTTCGCGGTTTCATCCACAATATTCAAATCTTTCGGCACAGGGATGGGGTTTCTACAGTCAAGTTGCCTTAGCCAATTCAGCACGCTCAAGGCATCATCCCCATCCTTTAGGGCTGCGATCAATGTGGGGAGGTTCAACATCGGAAACATTTCTCGTAGGTCGTTAGCGGCGGTGCAGGTGATATCGCTGTTTTGCAATTTATTGCTAACGGCATCGTTAATATGCCGAAAGTAATCTTTGTCGAGAATCTGCACGCGATTGAGGCGCGATGAAATATCCTCTCCTGCTTTGAGGGGTTTCGCTAGGTAGGCCTGGGAAAAGTCATCCGGCATTTCGGCCTCCGAACAAATATTTCCGCGATGGGCAACGGCCGCCATGGCATAGGCAGTGGAACCGCCTGCCCAATCCGCCATTTGGCTGCTGGGAATTTTGGACTGCTGAACGATTCCGTTCTGTTGATAGTAGAGAATACTTAAGTCCATCATGGAAACTCGCTTGCCTAATTTCTGGGAAAGTAAATCGGCGCCAGCTTCCGCGAAACACCAGCCAACTCCATCTTGGTTTCTTAAATCGCCAAATTGAGGGCGCATATCCACGGTGCTGCAAGAGGCTTGATCATGAGGCGAATAGTCCGCCGAGCCTTGCGCTGCAATTCTCAAGGTTTCCTTATCAGGAGAGAAATCACTCATAGTGGCGCGGAGAGAGGACGATTGCATTCGTGGAGCGTTCGCACTGATATTGGCATTCAAGCTAGCCAATTGGGTATCACTCAAGGGGTGGGCCGTAACGATCACTGGTTCCACCGTCGGGATTTCCGCTTCCTCTGGTTTTACCAGGATCACTCTCGGATGATGGTGCCGGCGATGATGGCGGCGATGATGGTGGAAAGTTGGGGTTGGGGCGGATTCGGCCAGCGCGAAACTCGGCAGCAACAGGGTGGCAATTAGTAGATGAAATAAGGGCTTGTTATTCATAGGTTTTTGGATCCTTTTTCCTGCTATTCTTATCGTCCCAACGGGAAATTCCCTTGAGTTGACGCAGGGATTCACTGGCGGAATGTGATAAGTATTGGATATTGTTTAATTAATTTGTGATTCCGAAAAAGCGAAAGAATAGGTCCGCGAAACGCAAAAAAACGGCAATTCCCATTCCGATTCGAGGGTTTATGGGGTAGTTTTGGGGGGAGAGTTAATTAGGAATAGAGGAATTGGAAATGGGCATTGAACGGCCAGACAATCCGCGCTGTCTAATCCCGGAAGAACGCTTGCGTTTTCGGGTAAAGGAATTAGCGAAGGAAGTAGAAGAGTATTACCAAGGCAAAGATCCCGTAGTGGCGATCTGTGTTTTGAAAGGTGCCTTTGTATTTTATTCGGATCTGATTCGTTCCATCGATTTGCCCATGAGCTGTGATTTTCTCGGACTATCGAGCTATGGCAATCGTCCGAAAAATTCTGGAGAATCCAAGATCACTTTGGATCTCACGAATTCCATTGCTGGCAAACACGTTTTGCTCGTGGAAGACGTGGTAGATTCCGGCACTACTTTGCAGTTTCTCCTCCAAAGTTTAGCGGCTCGCAAACCAGCGAGCTTGAAAGTTTGTACTCTATTCTTAAAACCGCATACCCTGCGCTCACCCTTTGAGATCGATTTTGTTGGTTTTCAAATTGGCGACGAGTATGTGGTTGGCTATGGCATCGACTATGCCGAGCGCTATCGCGGACTCTCCTATATCGGAGCTGTAGAAAGACCGTTGTAGATTATTAATTGTAGACCTGGAGAAATGCTCCATGGTCAAGGCGCCTCGCAATTGAGGTAACGCAGAGCTTGGATTTTTATTCAAGTCGACTAGAAGGGATTTTTTATGATTATCAATAGCAGCGCTCCTACGCGCATCGATCTTGCTGGCGGCACCACAGATATTTGGCCGCTATACTTATTTCACAAAAACGCACGCACGGTAAACGTAGCCATCGATCAACGAGCAAAAGCGAAAGTCGAACAAGTGGCAGGCAATGCCATTGAGATCCGCTCCGAAGATCAGGGTTCGAGCTATCGCTTGCCTTCCATCGACTACGCAGAGGATGTGGAGCCTGGTCATCCCCTAGAGCTCATCATTCGCTTGCTTGCTTTCTTTAAGCCAACGGGTGGATTGAATATCAATACTTCCTGCATGAGCCCTGCTGGGGCGGGTCTTGGTGGATCTTCTGCTTTATCGATCGCCCTTGTGGGTGCCTTCAATGCGCTTATCGGTGGCAAACACTCTCGCGAAGAGTTGCTCACCATCGCAAAAAACGTAGAAACCCAAGTGCTCCGTATTCCTGCTGGCGTGCAAGATTATTATCCTGCGATGTACGGCGGTTTGAACTCTGTGCTACTCGAAGTAACGGGCGATTCCGTGCTTCGTCACTCCCATATTCTCACTCACCAAATCGAATCTCGCTTGGTGCTCGTGTATAGTGGCAAAAGCCGCAATTCTGGCGCGAACAACTGGGAAATCATGAAGGCCTATTTGGATGGCAATAAAGAAGTGCAAGCGCACTTGCATGGCATTCAAGATGCAGCCGCGGATTTAGAAGTTTGCTTGAAAACAGGGCGCTTCGATGAAGTGGCTCGAGCGATTGAGTATGAGATGGAGCATCGTCGTTTGCTAGCTCCTGCGATCACTACACCAGAGATTGATGAGATGATCACGTTCTCGAAGGCGAATGGGGCAAAGGCCGCAAAAATTTGTGGTGCAGGCGGTGGTGGCTGCGTGATGTTCTGGACAAGCCAAGCCGATAAGCATCCGCTCATCAAAAAGCTCCGCGAGAAAGACGTGAAAGTGATTGATTTCCACGTGGACTCCGAGGGCTTGAGCGTTGCCTCCTACTAGGAAATATGTAGGCCTCGAACTTGGGGGTAGCAAGAGCTCTAGAACTGCCGTTGTAGTTTTAGATTGCTACCCACAAGATAAAAAAGTTTTTGTTTCCGCTCTCCACTCTCGATTGCAAGCCAGTGATGATCAATCCGGCGATGAGATCCTCCTCGAACTCCTGAATAAATTTGAAGCTAAAACTATCGCGGTAAATGCGCCGCTTAGCTTCGCTCCTTGTGTGCAATGTCGATTAAGCTGCCCTGGGGTGGAGAAATGTACAGTGCCTCAAGTGGCGTGGATGCGCGAGGAGATGGACCGCAATAAGCTCGGACTGCCTTCTCCCTATACTCAGCGTGCTGCGGATATTTTGTTGCGTGGACAATGGCGCAAGGAATTTAGTGAAATTCCCTTAGAAGATACGATGGGGGCGGGGCGCGCACCACTAGCATCGCGTATGAATTATCTGCAGCGCCATATTCGATGTAAGAATTTACTGGAAGTAAATCCGCGCTTGGCGCTCGCCAATTTTCAAGATGAGTTTGAGATTAGTGCCCGCGAATTGCGCCGCTATCGTGAAATCGAAGATGGAGTGGAGCAAAGAACAGCTATTTTAGAACGCATCAATTTGCTGCCTAGAGATGAGCGCGTGGCTAAACTTTTTTTGTATAATTCAGATTTGATTCGTTTGGCGAAAGATCTTTCGGCATTCGACGCCTTTATAAATGCGTTAGTGGCAATGTATGCAGATTTTGGCTTGGCACAGAATGCGGCCTACGATGAGAGCTGGGGTGTGTTAGCAGTGCCCGTGCGCCGCCCGCGCCGCCGCCAGATCCTCGTGAGCGGTGATTACTCATGAAGCTATTCTTGCTCGGATTCTTATTTCTCGCTGCCTGCAGCAATAGAAGAGAAATACTTCGCTTCAACTTGAGCGGCGATAGTATTCAGCTAGATTGGAATCGGGCGAACGATACAAATTCTGTGGTTGTGCTGGATAATATCATGGAAGGGCTCACCACCTACGCTGATTCGCTCAAAACAGGCACTACGGATTTTTTGCGTCCTCTGCCAGCACTTGCTTCTTCCTGGGCGCTTTCTGAGCAGGGAAGAGTATATCGATTTAATTTGCGCAAGCACGTGTATTGGACTGATGGGGTGGAACTAAAGGCACAGCAGTTTGTGGATTCATGGCAGCGTCTGCTCGATCCCGAAACAAAATCGGAAAATTCTTACCATCTCTATGATGTGGAGGGCGCCAAGGCCTTTACGGAGGGAAAAAATAAAGATTTTTCCAAGGTAGGTATTCGCGCACTGGATGACTATACCCTCGAGGTGCGTCTGCGCCGAGCGGCTCCCTACTTTCTTCACCTCGTGGCTCATGTGAGCACTTTTCCGATTCGCAAAGATTTGTTTGCGAATACTCTCTCGCTGAGAAATAGCCCAGATCGCTTAGTTACTCTCGGACCCTATCGCTTAAGTTCCTGGGAGCATGGTCGCCAACTGGTTTTAGAGGCAAATAAAAATTATTGGGGTGGAGCCCCGGCGATAAAAACCGTGATTTGCAAGGCTGTGCCCGAACCGCTCACGGCAGAAGCGCTCTATGAAAATAATGAGCTAGATATTTTGCCACGGGATTTGCCCACCTCCATGATTGATCGATTAGCGAAGCGGCCAGACTTTCAAACAGGCCCACGCCTTTCGGTGAGTTATCTGGTGTTCAATACTCGCAAGCCACCTTTCGATCGCGTGGAAAATCGCCGAGCCTTCGTTCGTTCTATTGATAGAAATCTTCTGCTTTCTGCCTTTCATGGCTCGCAGCGCGCCACTTCCTCTTGGATTCCACCCGGGCTTCCTGGGTATCAGAGCGAGGGGGAGCTTCAGCCGCTGCCTGGAAAAGTGATCTCCCTTTCTGCGCCGATCAGTATGCGCTATAGCGGCAATGATACTTGGAATTTAAGTTTTCAGATTTTGCAAAAGAGTTTGAAGGAAAAGAATCACGTTGGCTTGCGTTTGGAGCAGGTGGATTGGAAAGAGTTCCATGGATTTTTGTCGGCGCTTGCACAGCATACTTTGCCGGCGGGAGAGAAAATTCCTGATATCTTGCACATGAGCTGGGTGGCTGATTATCCAGATGCGCACAGTTTTATGAACGTGTTCACGAGTGGAAGTGAAAGCAATTACTCGGGCTGGAAAAATGCTGAATACGATTCTCTGGTAGATCGAGCCGTCTCTACTCCTGATGAAGGCGAACGCACGCGCTACTACGCTCAGGCCCAAAAAATTTTACTGCTCCAAGATGCAGTGATCATGCCTCTATTTGTGACAAGTCATCAAGCTTTGGTGCGAACTGATTTGCGAGGTGTGGTGCTGAATCCTTTAGACAAATGGTATTTTCGTAGCATTCATTTGGAGAAATAATGCTGCCCAATATTCTACGTAAGTTGCTTAGTCTACTGCTTACTTTATTTGTTTTGGCCACGATCACCTTTTTTCTCATGCATAGCGTGCCCGGTGGCCCCTTCGACTCTGAGCGAGCACTGCCTGCCGCTGTGAAAGCGAACATGGCCACAAGCTTTGGCTTAGATTTGCCCGTGTGGAAGCAATATACAAAGTATATTTTCGGAATGCTTCATGGAGATTTTGGCCCGAGCTATAAATATATTGGTCGTGATGTTCGAGAAATGATCTGCGAATCCCTTCCGATAAGCCTGCTGCTTGGGGTTTTGGCATTGGGGTGGGCGCTGCTGTTCGGTTTGGGCCTTGGCGTAATGTCGGCATATAAACGAAAATCAATGTTATCTGCATTTACGAGTTTCTTTTCGGTTTCCAGTTTGAGCCTGCCCTCTTATTTGTTGGCGGCTGCGCTGGTGTATATTTTCTGTGTTCGATTAGACATTCTCCCGCCTGCTCAATGGGAGAGTTGGCGTTCCATGATACTGCCAGTGATCACTTTAGGCATGCGTCCGGCGGCGATGGTGGCTCGTTTGATTCGGGCCTCGCTTCTGGAATCCTTGCAAGCGGACTATGTGAGAACTGCGCGCGCGAAGGGCTTATCGGAGGCGGTGATTTTATGGAAACACTGTTTGCGAAATTCGTTTTTGCCAGTGCTGAGTCTTTTGGGGCTGCTCGTGGCTAATATTATTACTGGATCCTTTGTAGTGGAATATATTTTTGCGATCCCTGGTATGGGAAAATACTTTATTGATGCCGTTACGAGCCGAGACTATCCGCTGATTATGGGGGTAACGATGGTTTATGGTTTCGCGTTGGTGGCCTCAAATCTGCTTGTAGATTTAGCCTATGCCTGGCTAGATCCACGAATAAGGATTGTTTAGATGTTTTGGAAAAAAGTTGGTAATGCCCACATCGCAGCCCTCTTTATTGGCTTTATTACTTTGCTGGCAATCGCTGCGCCATGGATCACCCATTTTTCCTATTCCGATCAGAATGCCTCTGAAACTTTGCTTTCCCCAAGCAGGATGCATTGGTGCGGCACGGATTCTCTGGGCAGGGATCTTTTTTCGCGTCTGCTTTATGGTGCCCGTGTTTCGCTTGGTATTGGTTGTTTTACGGCCTTATTTTCTGCGGTGTTTGGCACAATCTACGGCTCTCTTTCCGCTTATGCCGGTGGTTACCTAGATGCTTTTCTAATGCGCATTGGGGATATTCTATATTCGCTGCCATCCATCTTGCTTACGGTACTCATTATGCTCGTGGTGGGCAGGGGGCCACTTGGAATTTTTGTGGCGATCGCTGTAGTGGGCTGGGTTAGCGCAGCGCGAATCGCTCGCGGACAAGTATTGCAGGCGAAGGAGCTTCCCTATGTGGAGGCCGCAAAATCGCTTGGACTCTCTACTCTACGAATTTTATTTAAGCATATTTTACCTAATATCCTGCCACCAATTTTAGTGAATTTGTCTTTCGAGATTCCTCAGAATATTCTTTCCGAAAGTTTTTTAAGTTTTGTGGGCCTTGGTTTGGCACCGCCCTATGCAAGTTGGGGGAGCCTCGCTAACGAAGGTTGGCGTGCCTATCGCACCTATCCGCACCTGATCTTTTTCCCTGCCCTGATTTTATTCGTTACTATTTTGGCCTTTCAAGTTCTCGGAGATGCTCTGCGGGTGGCTTTAGATCCGCAAAGCAGAAAATAGCCTGGTGCCTTTCTTTTGAAAGGAGCCATATTGATCCCGACCATTTTGCTAAGCTATTGAAAGCATGGGCTTTTCTTTTTCTCATAAAAACCATTAGATATTAAGCAATTAGCATGGTATTAATGCACTGCACAATTTTCATTGTCTTTTGCTGGTACAGCATTTGCTGTTCGGCGCTTGAGTACGAATTTTTCTGGAGGATCTGATGTTCAAGAAGCTCTCTATCTCGCTACTGGTTGTTTCCTTATTAGCCCCAAGTTTCCCATCCTATGCAGGCCCTAATCAGCCTCCCGGTGGAGGACAAGGCGGAGGTCAAGGTGGTCACGGCGGTGGCAATCCAGGTGGCGGTGGCCACGGCGGCGGAGGTCCAAATCCTTCTCCTAGCCCAGCTCCAACTCCTGCTCCAGCACCGACACCAGCTCCCGCACCAACCCCTGATCCAACTCCAGCCCCAGTTGTTCCCTCTGGTCCTACAGCCGCACAAATAGATGCTGCTCGTTCCGTAGGTCAGAGCGAAGGCAGTGCTGCCGGCGGACGCGAAGCCAGCGAACGTGCTTCCGGCGAAGGCCGTGAAGACGGTGCTCGCGATGGCCACAGCCGCGGCTTTGAAAAATGCTCTCGCGAAGAAAGTGAAAAAGCGCACGATGGTGGCTACCGAGATGGCTATGCCTCCGGACAAAATGACGGTAACCAAGCAGGAACGGCCAAGGGTCGTGACGAAGGTACTGCGGCCGGACAAAACGACGGAACCAATGATGGACGTAGCCGCGCGAATTCCGATGCTCTCCGCGATTCTACGGCTCCTGGCCAGCAACAAGGTGTAGCGCAAGCAAATGCTTCCGATGCTAACTCAAGCGGTACTGCTAACGGTACACGCGCTGGTGACTCTGATGCGCAAGCGCAAGCTAACAGCGTAGACTACCAACGTGGACGCTCCGACTATCGCGCGCAAGTGGTGGCAGAGCCTGTTCAAAACCAAGATGCCTTTAATCAGAAATCACCAGTTGGACAATTGTTGGCGAAGCTGGATACCAGCATAGGTGGCGGATTGATGGCTCGCATCTCGAATCTCTTGAGCTTCAGCTCTGACGTTCGTGGTGGTGGTGATCAACACTCTTCGGGTGATTCTCGTCACAGCTCAGGCCCTGATCATCGCTATGCAAATCCAACTCGCACTTTCCCAAGCACAGAAGAGCAAAATGCCTATCGCTCTGCTTATATGAGTGCATATGACAGTGGTTTTTCCTCTGTATACAACCCAAGCTACCAACAATCCTATAACTCGAGCGAGCGTGATGGCGAGCAACAAGGCTGTGAAGAGGCTCGTCACCGTGATTACCGCGATGACTATAGCCGTGGTCAAGGAGAAGGTCGTCAAGCAGGGTATACTGCCGCGTACAACCTTTCTTACAAGGCTAACTACGATGCAAACTACAACGCGAACTTCCGTCCTTACTCGGATTCTGCATACCAGGCTAATTACCAGCCTTACTATGCTCAGCATTTCGAGGAGGCGAGAGCCGCAGCGTATAAGTCGCAGTATGATTCCATCTACTCGGCTGCCTACAACGCCGCTCACGATCAGAAGTATGCTGTGGTTTATCCTCAGTATGCAGCGGCTGCCTACGCTCGCGGACAACGCGACGAAGCCGCTGATATTGCTCAGCGCCCTGTAACTTTGGAATCTGCGCAAGCCACAGAAACCATCGTGAATGGTGTGTATGAGCCAGGTGAGCCGCTTCGCGTGAAGCTTGCGATCCGCAACTTGGTGGGATCTTCCCTCGACGGTCGTGATGTTCAAGTTCAGGTAACTGCCCTTGATTCCTCCGCCGCCGTAGTAAGCATCGGCCAAGAAAGTCTTGTAAAAGGCTTGCGCGCTAAGAGCTTAACAACAGTGAGTGAAGCGCTTGAATTCCGCATGAACGATAATGCGGTAAACAGAGCTTCGCAACTTCAAGTGAGTTTGATCTACCAAGGTAAGCCTTGCGGATCTCAAGTGATCAACGTGAACACGAAATATATGGTGGATGTGAGCTTGGATTCTGCTCCAGTGCTCAAGCAAGGGATTCAAACCATGCTTGCGGTGCGCGTGAAGAACCAATCGAATGCTCCAACCGATGCAGGCCTCAATGTATCGCTCACTTCCAGACCAGACGTTATGGAAGTACTACAAGCTCAAGTAGCCGTTGGTGTGCTCGGGGCTGGCGAAGAAAAAGTGATCCAGTTCCCTGTGATCGCTCGCGCTGCTGGCAGCGAAATCGAAGTGCCACTTGCTCTGCAAGCAGTGCTCGGTTCCGGACGCCGCGTAGGTGCCATGAGTTCCGTAGAGGAAGTGCCACTACGTAACGATTACCGTATCGACGTATCGCCAGTTTCCATGCTGCGATCTGCTGGTGTGGTACGAGTGCAGTATACCATCACGAACGTGAGCTCACGTCTCTTGATGAATGGCTTGCAACTCAAGGCTTCGATCATCAATGGCGACGCTTCGAATTTCGTAGTGATCGGTCCGAACCCTCAATACCTCACTCCGCTACTCGTGGGCGGTTCCTTAAGCTTCGACGTGCCAGTGCTCGTAAAAGCGGGAAACTCCGGTGGAACCTTACAACTTGAAGTTGATGAAAACGGTAGCACCGTAGTTATTAACCGCATCCAATTTTAGTAGGAGATTATATGAAATTCAAAAATACCCTAGCGTTGATAGCCGTAGTGTTCACCACTGTAGCCTGCGGAAGTAAAATTCCCTCTGCCTACCAAGGCAACTTTGCTGATAGCAAAGCAGGCGTAAAGCTTGCTTTGACTGACAGCAAAGCAACCATGACCTTCTCTGATGGTCGTGTGCTCACTGGTGATGCAGCAGACTTGAAATATGCAGATCTGCTCGCAGGAAAAGCCGGTGTGTTTGTGCGAGCCAACGCAGCAGACGCTTCCGAACAGGATGTATTCTGGGTGAATCCAAATGTGGCTACCAAGCAAGCCCAAGAAGGAATGGTTTGGTATACAAGCGAAGTGATCTATACGCTCATGAATGTGCAAGCGAAGGATAAGGTGCCTAACATCCAATTCTTTCATTGTTTGGATGGTCAGATTTTGCTGGATAGCACGAATCAATCCTTCCAACTTGGTTGCCCAGCAGGTCCAGACAACTATAATGCTGTTCGCGTAGGCAACTAACCGTTCTTCGAAAGCAAAAACCCGAAGCCGCGTAAGTGAAAACTTTCGCGGCTTTTTCTATTGTGCGTGAACAATCCTTGGGCAAAACTATGCCCATGCAAATACTTCTCACCGGCGCAACAGGTTTCATCGGCAAATCCCTAGGCATTGAATTGGTTCGTGCGGGGCATAGTCTCACGGTGCTCACGCGCAATCCCAAATCCACTAGAGCAGAGCTGCCATTTCCAGCGCACATCCTAGCGTGGGATTCGGAGGATTCGCTTGCTAATATCGATGCCGTATTTCATCTGGCAGGAGAATCTATCGCGAATGGTCGCTGGACGAAAAAACAAAAGGCAAAAATTCTAAGCTCACGCACCTTGACCACAAAAAATCTGATCGAACGATTGCGAAAGTCTAAGGCGAGCCCAAAGGCATTTATTGCTGCTTCGGCCATCGGTTACTACGGTGATCAGAGCGATTCAACCCTTCTTGAAGACTCCCCAAGAGGCGAAGGATTCTTGGCGGATGTTTGCGTGGCTTGGGAAAAGGAAATCAATGGAGCGAAAGAACTTGGCGCCCGAGTAGTGATCTTGCGATTTGGCATGGTGCTCGGCAAAGGTGGCGGCGCCTTGGAGCCAATTTTGCCGCTCTTTCAGCGCTGCCTTGCCGGAAAGCTAGGAAGTGGACGCCAATGGACGAGCTGGATCCATCGGGAAGATCTAATAAGAATTTGTGTACAGGCTTTGGATTCAGAAAAGATTAAGGGCGTCTACAATACAGTTTCTCCAAATCCTATAACGAATCAAGAATTTACGAGAGAAATCGCCGCACAAATGAAATTGCCTGCCTTTTTGCCTGCGCCAAGTTTTGCCCTGAAATTGATGCTGGGCGAGATGAGTTCAATTATCTTGGCGAGTCAACGAGTGAGCGCGGAGAAGATTCTGCAAACAGGATTTCAATTTCATTTTCCTGATTTTACTTCGGCGATGAAAAATATTTTAGAAACTAGCGTGGCCAATATTCATCGTCCGCACCATGAATTCATTGCGGAACAATGGTTTCCACAGCCCATTACCGAAATATTTCCCTTCTTTGCCGATGCGAAAAATCTGGAAGAAATCACGCCGCCTTTTTTGCACTTCAAAGTATTAGAGAAGGAAATCAAAATTCAGAAGGGCACCCTGATTAATTATCGGCTTCGTATTCATGGCGTGCCGGTATTTTGGCGCACAGAAATTGCTCGCTGGGAGCCAGGAATTGCTTTTACAGATCAACAACTGAAGGGCCCTTATAATCGCTGGATTCATACCCATACTTTTGAAGAATTGGCGGGCGGGACGCTCATGCGAGATCGGGTGATTTATAAACTTCCGTTCGGTTTATTGGGTGATATCTTTGCCCATTGGAAAGTGGCTAAGGATGTGAAAATGATTTTTCAGTACCGTAGGGTCACGATCGATAAAGTTTTTAACCGAAACGACCAGTGATATAGTCTTCGGTTCGTTTATCTTTTGGCTTCGTGAAGAGCTGCGAAGTTTGGGCGTGCTCCACCAATTCGCCGAATAAGAAAAATGCGGTGCTATTCGAAATACGGGCAGCCTGTTGCATATTATGCGTGACGATGAGAATCGTAATGTCTTTCTTGAGTTCCAGCAGCAACTCTTCGATCTTTGCCGTGGAGATGGGATCGAGCGCGCTCGTGGGTTCATCCATGAGCAGTACGGGTGGGCTCACCGCAAGAGCGCGGGCGATACAGAGGCGCTGTTGTTGGCCTCCAGAGAGGCTAGTGCCTGGTGCTTTCAGTTTATCTTTCACTTCATTCCATAGTGCGGCCTGCTTAAGTGAGCGCTCCACGGTTTCTTCTACGAGCGAGCGTTTGCGGATTCCTGCAAGGTGCAATCCTACAGCCACATTGTCTGCCACGCTGAGCGCAGGAAATGGATTCGGTTTTTGGAATACCATGCCGATGCGTCTACGAATCGCCACAGGATCCATACCGCTGGCATAAATATTTTCGCCATCTAGCCAAACTTCACCAGTCACTTTTGTGCCTGGCACTTCTTCATGTAGGCGATTGAGGCAGCGAATGAAGGTTGATTTTCCGCAGCCAGAGGGACCGATAAGCGCTGTTACGGTGTGTTCGTCTGCCGATAAATTAATATTTTTTACGGCATGAGAATTTCCAAACCACGCATTGATATTTTTTACATCGAGAATAGCCATTTAGTCGCTGCTCCGTTGGGCCACAATTCTTGTGAGGATATTAAGCAAAAGTACGAAGAGCACGAGCACCAAAGCCCCGGCCCATGCTTGGTGATGCCAATTTTCATAGGGGCTAATCGCATAGGTATAAATTTGCACAGGCAGTGAGGCGATCGGCTCCAACACCCCATGAGACCAATATTGGCTGCCAAAGGAGGTGAAGAGAAGTGGCGCCGTTTCCCCAGCGGCACGGGCGATAGCAAGAATTACCCCAGTGCTGATTCCTGGCACCGAACCTCGGAGCACCACGAATATCACTACTTTCCAGCGGGGAATTCCTAGGGCAAGGCCAGCCTCTCGAATACTCATAGGCACCAGGCGAAGAATTTCTTCTGTGGTACGAGCCACAATGGGTAACATAATAATTCCAAGCGCGACAGCTCCAGCGAGGGCCGAGAAGTGGCGCAGTGGTTTTACTAGGAGTGCATACACAAAAACACCGATAATGATGGAAGGCACGCTTGTTAATAAATCTATGGCGAATCGGAGCAATTGAGAAATTTTTCCGTGAGCATATTCGCTTAGGTAAACTCCGCCGGCGATGCCGAAGGGAAGCCCAATCAGCGCAGCGAGTGCGATGAGAGTGCCAGTGCCGAGGATGGCGTTAGACATTCCGCCGCCATTTTCACCAATGGGCTTTGGCAGTTCGGTGAAAAAAGAAATATTGAGCGCTGGCATTCCCTCTTTCAACACGAAAATGAAAACGCTGAGCAGTGGTAAGAGTGCCAAAATAGCGCAGAGGCAAAGGAGCAGCGTCAAGCTGCCATTCACGAAGCGTCGCTGACGATCGCGGAGGGAAAGTAGGCGTCTGGTGACGGCGAGCTTCA
>CAIPTA010000114.1 GCA_903867855.1 Oligoflexia bacterium
ATTTCATTTATATACACCTTTTCTTTTCTGATATTCACTAAAAAATCCACCCTTGATACCCCGCTGGCTCCGATCGCTCTAAACGCCCTCTTGGCATAATCCTGGATCCTGTCTCTCAATCTGTCTTTTATTGGCGCCGGAATTAACCGGGTCATCCCTGCCATCCCTTTAGTTTTACTGTTACCCATATATTTATCCTCATAGCTCAATAGCGTTTCGCTTTTAATCGGCTGTTCGCACACCGACGCTTCCGGATCATCTAACCCCATTACCGAACAGTTGATCTCATCAATCCCCACCAGTCCTTCCTCTACCAATATCTTCCGGTCAAACTCCAAGGCCACTGCTACCGCCCATTCCAATTCACTTCTGTCTTTGACGATATTTATACCGATGCTCGAACCTAAATTGGCCGGTTTGACACACATCGGATACTTTAAATTCCGCTCCAATCTTCTAATCAATTCTTCTTTCAAAGATTGCCACACCCCTTCCCCCAACTATTTCGCAGCAAAAATTCTCTGCGATTTTTAGTCTTATTCAATCTCTCGCCAATGATAAGAGCTGTATGGAGGGAACAATCTCCATTGCCACCATCGCGCAATAAAATATGACTTTCATAGCTCACTCCCTGGCGAAGTAAATTGTCACAAAAAGTGATCCCAACAGGGAGCGGCTTGGGATTCCTGAGAATCGTGTCGATTTGATGTTCTATTTTAATTCTGGCATCGTTCTCTGATTTCAATCCATCGGCACTATAATTTCCTGGGCACTCCCGGTGCGGCAGCCAAAATCCATTACTATTACATACAGGAAGCCGCGGATGAATTCGATTCGCACCCGTACAAGCTTGCGCTCCAAAGGCATCGAGGAATGCAGTGGCGTTTGATTGCTTCAATTGTTTTGCAATTTCGTCGACTCCAGGAATAAGGGCATTATTATAACCGGATTGAATTAGCCTATTCGTGATGGACTGAGCCTCAACTTTGGCCTGTATATTTTGTTTAAAGGAGCCCTTCGCAGCATTGCCTAAAACATTGAGCATCTTTCCTGCCGACTGCTATACATCCTTCATCAGCGTAGTATAATTCATCAGTTGCACCTGCAGAATAACAGCCGCGACAGCAGAGCGCTTTACGCTACTCACAAAATTTCGCTCGGCGCACTCTAGCGGGCTTTTCGGAAATGCTTTGTCCAAAACCGGCTTGGGAGTGGTACCGCAAGCGGGAGCCGCGGCACTTTGTTTTTGAGTACCAACGCCATCCGCATTAAGAGCCGCCAATGAACTATTGTATTTCTCTTTTAAGCTATCCAGTTCTTGGCGAAAGGTAAAAATCGCTGCCACCTTCTTCTGCTGATCCAGAAAACTAGGGATATATTTCTCCGGAGGCTCTCCATTTTTTAGAGTCAAAGTAGCATCATTACAAACACCGTTCCGAGCAGCTGCGTTGAATGCGGCACAGGCATCACCACCCACTGTATTGTCTCTGCCTTTTTCTAAGCTATATTCGGTTGCCAATACCAAGGCCGAACTTTGAAAATTATAGGCCTTGTCCCCATGAGAAAATCGATACGCATCCACTAGCCCAGCTGCAACGATCGCATAACAATCGCCAAATCCAAAACCTTGATCTCTCGTTTTCACATGAGCGAGCGGACCCGTTCCAATATCTAAACGAACTTCTTCTTCAGCCCGATCCGCAATAGCCAACTGCGAGCCTAAGGCGAACCCCAAAATACCAAAACCGTATGCCCTTAAAATTATTCTGCTTACGGAAAAATTATTTTTCATCGATAGGCGTCTCAGATTCATTTCTATCTAAGTAATGATCTACGAGAGTACCGGTATCCACAAAGCTTCCGTCACCAAAAATACAGCGATCCAAGGAATAAAATTGTGTGTCGGTAGAAATTTCAACCATTTCCGCTCTTGCGTCTAACTTACTGCAAAGGATAAATCCTGGATTGCCTCTAGCGGTCGATAACTCCTGGATACTAAATCTACGAGTAGAACGAAAGGCCCCGCAAGACCCCTTTAAACAACTGGGTGAAAGCAGCACATCCTTTGCCTCGTTAGTACAAAAGTTCACAACTTGGGTTTTCATTTCGTGCAAAAAACTGCTGCGAATCCTGCCATTTTTACAAACAAGCTCCTCAGCCTGGGCACAAGTTGAAATCAGGAGAAGTAATAATATTTTATTTAATATAGGTGACAGAGCCTGTTCCTCTCATTAAGGCAGATTTTGGAACCCACACCGTTCCATCTTGGCAATTCGGTCGAATGACTGGATCGTATTGGCCACACGAGCGGCCCCAAGAATTCCTCAGCAAGTATTCGCATTGTCCGTTTGCTTGATTATATCTTTTTCCCACTAAGAGGCTCGCGTGTCCGGAATCATCCCTATTATTTTTCAAGTTATAGAGAAGGCCAGATCCATAGCTAATCTCCACCACATTGCCACGAGTAAGTTGCGCATCGATATCGCCGTATAAGCGCTCGCGATCACTGATACTTGCAGATAGTGGCGTAAAATTTCCTAGTGGACCCTTAAATACCAGTGACTGTGGATATCGAGTAACCACCTGGAGCGCATCGAGAGGAATTCGCTCCCCGCAGTTCGCATCATCTAAAGCCCGCAGTACATCTGCTCTGGTGGTATTCTCCATGATATCAATAAATTTTTTCAACGATAGTTGCGGATAGAGCCCCTTCAATTTCACCAAGCTGCAAAATTCTTTTGGAGAGCGGCTAGAATCTACATTATACATTCGCTTCCCCATAAATATGGCGGCAAAGGCAGCGGCTTCTGCTCCGGCCTCGCTGGATTCCATAGCTGCCTTATCCGCTTCGGCATTTTTCTGTGCAGCAAAATTATCAATCGCCATGAGACGCTGATGCAAAGTTCCGTAGGCATTGTCCTCGCTGGGAATGCGGTTCTCTAGGCAGGCTCCGCCTTCTTCCTGCAATTTCGAAATTGCTTCATCTACGAATCCGCCCTCACCCTCTTGCATACCCATATCGCAAAATAAGCGTTGCAAGCGGCTAGTACCCGAGGAGGAACTATGAAAGACAATGGCTGTGTCAGCAGCGGAAATTGTTTTTCCAAGCTTCGCACTCAGCAGATCTGCTGCACTAAATCCAAAGCACCAACCCTCATACGCTTGGTTCCTCACGGGCCCAAGCTTTCTGCGTAAGTCAACAGTGGGCCCACCGCAACGATCGCGTTCAGCCTTGATATTTGCGCGGCTTAAGCTCTCGTATCGATCCGCAATTGCGCGGGCTATACTAGGAGGCACCTGAACTTTTGGGGCTAATTTTATCAGTGCATTCGCTTCAGCAGTGACATCTCGAAAATTAGAATAGTACTCCAGATCAGCCTGCAATTTTTCGTAGGCCGCCATATCCTTGGGATCAATCACAATCCGAGGGTAATTCGCCACTGGATGCGCTGGAATGCCACTTCCAGCTTTGGACGACGCTGGATTTGGTTTAGGAGTTGGCTTAAGCAAAGGCTTCGGGCCCTTCTTCAATGGCGGCGGTGCAGGAGGGCAAAATGGTTCAGCAACACAAACGGAGCCGATCACGAGAAATAGAGACACAGCCAGCAGGGGAGCCCTAAAGCTGAGGAGAAGCAATATGTTAAGCAGGCGGTATCCCATCCCTGTCTCATCGGACAAATCCCCCTTTAGCTTTAATTTGAATCGAGGCATTTCCCCTGCGATTTCCCTCTCTTACGGCCCTAATTCATGCTAAATAGCGGGCATGGAAAAACGCCCCCCCTTTTCAAGTCTCCCTCTCTCCGCTGACCTTTTACAGGTAATCGCGGATTTGGGCCTCACCACGCTCACTCAAATTCAAGAAGAGAGCATTCCGCCACTGCTAGCGGGCAAAGATTTGGTGGGACAATCCAAAACAGGAAGCGGAAAAACTTTCGCCTTCGGAATTCCGATGATCGAACGCATCGATCTCTCTGCGCCGCGATTGCAAGCGCTGGTGCTTTGTCCAACGCGAGAACTCTGCACCCAGGTAGCGCGAGAAATTCGGAAACTTGGTCGCAGACACCCAAGCATGAAAGTGGTTGCTTTAGTTGGCGGAGAGCCGATCCGCAACCAACTCGTGAGTCTAGAGCGTGGCGCCCATATTGCGGTGGGCACGCCGGGAAGAATCCTGGATCATTTGCGTCGTGGCTCGCTCAACTTCGACTCCACAAATTATGTTGTTCTCGATGAAGCGGATCGCATGCTCGATATGGGATTCCAAGAAGAGATGGAAGAAATTCTAGCCGCCCTGCCCGAGCAGCGCCAAACCCTCTTTTTCTCTGCTACCTTTCCCGATTCCATTGAGGCCATGAGTGAGCGCTATCAAAAAAAGCCCATTTTCGTGAAGGTAGAAAACACAGAAGAGGCGCAAGTTTCCATTGAGCAAACATTTTATTCCTGCGAAGCAGACGATAAATACTCCCTTCTCCTGTGGTTGCTCACACAAAATCAGCCGGAATCCACGATTGTATTTTGTAACCTAAAGGTAACAGTGGCTGAACTTGCAGAAAGCCTAGAGGCGGAAGGCGTGAGCGCAGCAGCCCTCCACGGCGATCTAGAACAGCAAGATCGGGATCGAGTGATGGCGATTTTTCGCAATGGCAGCGTGAGAGTGCTCGTGGCTACCGATGTGGCAGCACGCGGAATTGATGTAGCCGATCTGGATATGGTGGTGAACTTTGATGTACCAAAGCCAGATATTTATGTGCATCGAATTGGGAGAACGGGTCGAGCCGGAAAATCTGGCCTCGCTGTTACTTTCATGGAAGATAAGGAAAAGTATAAGCTGAAAGGAATTTCTGAGGCTTGCGGGAAAGACCTAAAAACAGAATCTCTTCCTGACCTCTCTGAGCTCAGTGATTCCATCGAGTTCCCTGCACGCATGGCAACTCTCTATATCAGCGCGGGTAGAAAAGATAAGATGCGCCCAGGTGATATTCTCGGAGCCCTTACAGGGGAAGCTGGATTTGCAGCGAAAGATATTGGGAAAATAGAAATCCTCGATCGCTTTTCGTTCGTGGCCGTATCCACAGAAATTCTACAAGAGGCTTTAAAGAAACTACAAAACGGAAAGATCAAGGGCAGGAAACTCCGCGTAGAGTTGATGCGCCTCAATTAGATCGCCATCAGACCGAATTTTTGGAGTAGCCATTCGTGGGCTTCTTGACCGGAGAGAACGATGGAGCCTTCCTTATCTAAAACGAAATAAGATGGAAAGCCTTGCACAGCAAGCTTCCGCGCCACACGAGAATCATTGTCAGTTTCACCATTCGAACGAAACTCCTGGGCCATTTCGAAATTTGTTTTCTCATTCCCTGCGCCCACTACTACTCGAATTCCAACATTCGAAGCACCCGCTGATTTAGTAATCAAGGTTTGCGTTTCGCCGATCGCATCGCGACAATGCGGGCACCAAGGAGCCAAATAAATCACCGCACAAAAATTCTTGCCCTCGCATGGGCTACTCGAAGCGGAAGAGATTTCTCTCTGCGCAGAGAATGCATGATCCTGGTTACCTTTCCATTTCACTGCGCCGAGTATAAAAAAGAAAATAAGGAGTAGAGACATCAATTGATTCATCCCTACTCCTCGGCACAATTTCAGCTATTCATTAAACGCTAGCGTATTGAGTGCGAGCTTTTTCTAAGGCGTTCGCCGCCACTGCGGGATCATTTAAGCCTTCCGCACGCACCACATGAATATTGGTAATGCCGATAAAACCGAGCACTGCCTTTACATAAGGAACCACGAAATCGTGGCCCGAAAAAGGGCCGGCGGAGAAAACACTACCGCTCGCCACCACAAGGTATACTTCCTTGTTCTTCACTAGGCCCTCTGGCTTACCACCGGCAAAACTAAAGGTGCGGCCCGCGCGAACGATATGATCAATCCAAGCTTTCAGCACGCTCGGCAAACCAAAATTCCACATGGGCAGACCAATCACAATAGTATCCGCACCCAGCAATTCGTCTACCGCCTTATCGGAAGGAGCGATCGCCGCTTTCAAAGCCTCACTGCGGGCTTCGGGAGGAGTAAAAAATGCCTGCAGAATATTGCCATCTAAGTGAGGCAAGGGATTCTTGCTGAGATCGCGGGTGATGATTTCTGCGCCGCCTTTGGCCTTCAGCTTAGCCACTAGATCTTGGGTTACTTTTCTGCTCACAGATTGATCGCCACGAGGGCTGCTTTCGATTACTAAAATTTTTGTCATAGTTACCTCTTTTTATATGTAATATACATTGTTACATATATCCAAATTACGCCCTATTTCTCCGGAAATCAAGCTAGAAAGGAGCAACTTGGTAGACGCTGAAAATTATGGTACTTTTATAAGTATGGTAAATAAGCAATTCGCCACCGCAGTGCACGTAATGACCGCACTCACCCTCGAAAACGGGGGCGCAGGGCCTATTAGCTCCAGCAGGCTCGCAGAGAGCGTTAATACCAATCCTGTGGTGATTAGGCGCCTTTTATTGCTGCTTCAGAAGGCCGATCTCGTTAGCTCCACAAAAGGCCAGAATGGTGGAGTAACCTTAAAGCGCAACGCGAGCACGATCACCCTGGAAGATATTTACCTCGCCGTGCAAACCTGCCAAATGATTTCAGGCTCCGATCGCAAGGTGAAAAAAAATTGCCCTGTTAGCCGTTCGATGAAAGCAGTGATGTGCGGAGTTGCCACAGGCGTGGAAGATGCCTCGAAAAAATATCTGCGCACCATTTATCTATCCGATCTCAAAAAGAAAGTGATGGAATAGCCATGAAAGTTTTGTTTTGTTTGCTGTCGCTAGTACTAGCCGCTCCATCTTTCGCGAGTGATTTAAAGGTGGGGGATAGCGCCCTGCTTTTCTCAGCAAAAACAGATGCGGGAAAAGATTTCTCCCTCGAATCGCAGAAGGGGCATTGGACCGTGCTCTATTTCTATCCAAAATCCGGTACTCCAGGCTGCACCAAGCAGGCCTGCACTCTGCGCGATAATATTACAAAGATCCGCGCCGTCGGGGCGGAAGTGTTTGGGATAAGTGCGAATACGGTGGAAGATCAGGCCAAGTTTGTGAAAGAGCATCACCTCAATTTCACCCTGCTTGCCGATCCGGATCTAGCGGTGATTAAGCTCTATAATGCAAAGATGCCCGTGCTTAGCATGGCCAAACGTTGGACATATATTCTCGATCCCGAACTGAAAATCCGCAAAATTCAAAAAGATGTGGATCCCGTGGCCGATTCAGAAAATGTGGCAAAAGATATCGCCGCCCTGAAAGCCCATTAGTCTGCAACGCTGATCTTTAGCCACAGAACAAACTGCGATTGATTCAAAGTTCCAACAGGAAACCACTCCTCTACATTCCCATGAACCGAGGTAGAAAGAGCGGTGATATGCATTGCCTTATCGTCGTGCGATTCAAGCTCCACATTTGCACCTTTTTCTCCTTGTAGACGCGCGATCACCGTGAAGCCTTGTTGGCTAGTGAAAGATCCGTTCGCTACTTGCATAAGTTCAGCATTGCGAAAGCTCGCCTTATAGCCCTCCTGAGCCAGTATGGTGCGCACTCCTTTCTCCTGCGATGAAATCGTTTGAGCCTCTGCGCTCGTTGCTAGATTCGCTTTCCCATTTTCCACTTTCCCAGAAGCGACCATACTTTTCTGCTGCAAATTCTCGTTCCGCATAATTTTAGCAGAGATCCTTAGCTGGTGTGGCTTGTGGTCTAGCTGCGCGAGCAAATGCAAGATCTCGCTGTAAGTTTTGTCATCACAGGCCACCACGAGACGAGAATCCAATTGACTGAAGCGTGCGCGCTCGCCAAAAAGACCTTTCAGCGCTGGCGCTAGCTCCTCTGCCACCCGATATTTGAGCGGCAAAACATGAAAATCCTCTACTGCTTGAACAGCAGCAAACGGTAACAGAAAAAAGAGCAGATATAATAGGCGCAACATAAGTTAGCTGGAGACAGTTTTGGTAGTCACAGTGATTTGACTCTGGAGTAGTTTGTGAATCGGGCATTTGTTGGCAATTTCGAGAAGCTTCGTTTTCTGCTCGCCATCTAAATCTCCCTCGAACGAAATCTCGCGCAGGATCTGACTTTGCGGACCCTCTACTTCAATCTTTACCTTCACATTAGTAGAGCGTAGCGGCCACGCCTTGCGATTGGCATACATCTGCACAGTGATGATCGTGCAAGCCGCAAGAGCGGATTCCAAAAGCTCATGGGGATTTGGACCAGTGTTCTCACCACCCAAACTTGGCAATACATCCGCCAAAATTGCATGAGTTCCCGCCTGAATATGAGCCTGAAGAATTTCTTTTCTTTCTGCTTCTACCATTTCTTTTCTCCTATTCAGGCAAGGGTATAAACTCAGTTTCGCCGGGAACCATGGGAAAGCTGCCGTCTTGCCATTGTTTTTTCGCCACTTCGATTCGCTCTTTCGAACTAGACACCAAATTCCACCACATATAGCGCGGCGTAGCGATGGGCTCTCCGCCAAAAAGAATCACATGGGCACCCTCACTTAGCTTCGCCTGGAGCGAAGCACCGTGATCGAAAACAACTAATTGATTCTCCGTGATCGTCTCAGATCCGCACTCCACGCTGCCCTTAAGCACTGCTAGTGCAATTTCAAACTGTGGAAATGCAGTGAGCAACTTGAATTCTTGTTTTGCTTCAATACTGGCTAGCACTAGAGGAGAGGAAATTTTCACAGGTGACTTTAGACCAAAGCCTTCGCCAGCAATCAGACTAATCTTGGTTTCCGCATTTTCTTGAACGGGAATTTGTGTTTGCAAATAGTGTTGAAAGCTAGGCTCTACTTCTTCACCGCCATCTGGGAGCGCAATCCAAAATTGCAGCCCATGCATTTCATGGGCAATTTTCTTATCCTCTTTGTGGGCACGCTCAGAATGAGAGATACCCTTGCCTGCCGTCATCCAATTTACTTCTCCGGGCACGATCACTGCCTCAGAACCCAAACTATCCCGATGCACCATGCGTCCGGCCAACAAATAGGTAAGCGTAGATAGGCCAATATGAGGGTGCGGCCGAACATCGGTGTTTTGACCTGGCTCCGCCGTGAACGGCCCCATCCGATCTAAAAAGCAGAATGGACCAACCAGACGTTTTTTGCGATCCGGTAGAAGACGATGAATGAGCATTCCGCCGCCAAGATCGTGGGGCTTTCCTTCAATTTTGATCATGAGATGCCTCGCGCGTTTTTAGTAGTATGCGTCGGCTGGAATGATCACGTCAAGGCGGTGCTCATATGGGGCTTATTCAAATTCAACACGGCCGCTATCTAAATTATAGAGCGCTACTCGTATTTTAATTTTACCAGATTCTACCGCCTTGGAAAGTAGCGAAGATCTCTTCAAGAGATCACTAGCCACACCTCTGGCATTCAACCATGCCTCCGCCTTTAGATCTTTCGACGGTGAGCTCACCTCAAATTTTGATCGGATTCGTGGTTGGATATCTGCCACAAGCTGATCTAAATTTTCGCTTCCTGCGGATTTCCCGTTTAGGGTTTCAACTGCCGCCTTCACCGCCCCACAATTGGTATGCCCCATCACCAGCACCAGCTGAGTGCCAAGTTTCGCCACAGCGTACTCGATACTTGCAATCGCCGTTGGTGATAGCGTTTCGCCAGCAGAGCGCACCGTAAATATCTCACCTAGCTTTTGATCAAACACAAGTTCTGGTGGCACGCGGCTATCGCTGCAGGAGAGAACGATGGAGTCTGGATTTTGTGCCTTGGAGAGTCTCGCAATATCAGCTGCGCTTTCGCCATCAGAGCGGATCTTACCAGAAAGAAATCTCTCATTTCCCTTCTGAAGTTTAGCAACTGCCTCCGCCGCACTAACACTCGCCGCAGCTGCTACGCTGGGCCTCGCACCGATTCCAAGAAATAGAATTGATAGCATTACAAAAAGTTGAAACTTCACTCTTCTCATCCTGTACACTCCTTATTAACTTTTTTCAGATTCAAATTTGCTAGGCCTGAGCACCGATACATCCGCCGCATAGGTGATCACCGAGTAATTTTCAAAATAGCTTGCCGCCAATCGTTCCATTAGTTTTTCGGCGAGCTGCAGCTCCAACACAATTTCGATTTTCAGTTTTTCATCAGGGATTTCACCGCCACTTTTTTCACCATTGCCTTGGCCCTTTACTTCCGTGATCGTAAAGCCCGTGCAGCCCAGCTCTTGGCTTAAATCAACGATGCTATTTTTGAGGCCTGGTTCGCAAATGATGGTCACTAACTTGAATTGGATGAGCTTCATTGGGATCTCCTTAAGAATGCAAGTAAGAGGCTAATTTAAAGTACAAGGGAATACCGGCAACCAGATTAAAGGGAAAGGTGATCGCGAGGCTAGCCGTGAGATAATAGGTAGGATTGGCTTCGGGAAGAGTCATGCGCACGGCGGGTGGAGCTGCGATATAAGATGCGCTCGCTGCCATCGCACCAAGCACGGTGGCGCCGCCAACGGAAAGCCCGGCCCAAGTGCCAAGTATTACGCCGATCGAGCCGTGCAGTATAGGAATCAAAATTCCAAGGGAAACTAAGGCTGCTCCCACTTTTTTTAAATCTGCAAATCGTGCACCGGCCACAATTCCCATTTCGAGTAAAAACAACACGAGAGCTCCTTTAAAACCAGTGTCGAAAAAGGGCTTCACTGGTTCGTAGGCTTTTTTACCCACGAGAAATCCGATGAGCAGACCGCCAAGCAAGAGTACCATAGAGCGCGAGGTGAAAATTTCATGCAACAGAGCTTTCTTCGATTTCACAATCTGGCTCGATCCAAGCAACTTTTCTCGCTTCATCGCACCAATAGCCAGCGCCACCAAAATTCCCGGGCTCTCCAGCAACGTAACGAGAGTTGGCATAAATCCCTCCGCAGACGCGTTCAGCGAAGTTACAAATTGGTTAGCCGCGATAAACGTAACAGCAGATACCGAACCATAATGGGCTGCTAGGGCCGCAGCATCAATTTGATTAAATCGCCCAATTTTACGCATCAGAAAATAGGCAGAGATTGGGGTGAAACAACCAAGTGCAATGGTTACGAGGGCTGGCCAGGCGATAGCCTGGAAGCTAGATTCGGAAAGCTCCACGCCACCTTTTAGCCCTAAGGCCAGGAGTAAATAGATAGAAAGAGACGCGTAAAGATCTTTCGGAAGGCTAAGCTCACTCTTCAGAAGCCTCGCAATAATTCCCAATAGGAATGCCAACACAATGGGAGAGATTAAGTTGGTTTTCAGAATTTCAAGTGTCGTCACGCGGCCTCCAGGCTCATAGAACGCTTTTATTTCTGAAGGGAATATCGCCAAAAAATCAGTTTTCGTAAAACATATAAATTATTTGAATTTCATCTATTATCTAGATAAATAAAAACTCATGAATTGGCTCAATTACCATCATCTCTACTATTTTTGGAAAGTGGCAAAGCACGAGAGCTTTACAAAGGCCGCAGCAGAACTCCGCGTTGCTCAGTCTGCCATTAGCCTTCAAGTAGCTCAGCTCGAAGATTTTCTCGGAAAAAAGCTGATCCTTCGTTCCACCTCAAAAAAATTGAGCCTCACAGAAGAGGGGCAATTAGTGTTCCGGCAGGCCGAGGATATTTTCCGCCAGGGCAAAGAACTTGTGGATGGAATCAAAGAAGATGTACTCAGCTCTTCCCTCCGCTTTGGAGCGCTCGGTAGCCTCTCCAAGAACCTGCAAATGCAGCTCTTGCGCCCAGTGCTCGAAGCGTCCCATTTACAACTCAGCGTGGATGTGGGGGATGCGAACACCCTTCTAGCGCGGCTGAAGGGCTTTCATTTGGATGCTATCCTTTGCGATGTGCCCTATCCCCACTCTGAGGACGAACCCTTGCTTCAACGCCAGATCGCGAAGGAACACTTTTGTCTCGTATCGCGCAAGCAGAAGGCCGGCCAATCGCTGGCCCAAAAACTACAAACAAATGGTATTTATCTTCCTGCCAAGAGTAATCCGGCCACCGCAGAAATCGAATTATACCTGGCGAGCTTAAAATCGAAGATTACTATAAAGGGCTATATCGATGATATCGCGCTTCTACGCTTGCTCGCCCTCGAAACGGATGCAGTGGCAGCGATACCAAAGATTGGTGCAGCCCGTGAATTGAAAGAAAAGAAACTGATTGTGGTGCATGAGTTCCGTTCCTTGTTCCAAAAATTCTATTTGGTTTTAAGGCAAGGCGGAAATCGCTCGAGTAAAATATTGAAGCTCTTGGAGCAGAGTTAAGCGAAGACGATTGTACAGAACACTAAGAGCCGCAGCACATGTGGGGAGGTCTACTAGAGCCGCGACCATCCGTAGTGAGTGATCCCGCACATTGATCGCCCAAGGTCAATGCGCTAGACCAGTCAGCATCCCATACAGTGGGCATTCCGCCGTCTACCGGCCAAGTGCCGCCACAACTTAAACACATACGGCAACCGCCACTACCGGCCACATTTGCCATGGATGTGCCATTACAAAATACCATCGCCTTAGAGCCGAAATCATACACCACTGTGCCCTCTGGCATATTTCCCGATACGGCATTGCCCTTTGCATCTAGAACGCTTGCTTTGGTGCCATCCGCCTTAGTCATCGTTGGGGCACAACCACTTGAACCGCCGCTTCCTGATCCGCTGCTGGATCCACTCGTGGATCCAGCACCACCGATAGCTCCAGATCCAAAACCCCGATCGAAGCCGAAGTCCGCGAAGACATTTCCCGAGGAGAGCAAGAGGCCCAAAAGAACCAGTAGAACTCTTCCATTTTTCTGCGCCGTAGTGCGAATTTTCATAATTTCCCCCAGGAACAAATGATCCCAGTTATCTGATCGACTATTTGAGCAAAAAGCTTTAACTCGATTTTGTGCATCATTTTAGGTACTTGGGGGCGAACAGGCTAGCCTTGTGGGTCTCTCCCATTTTCATATAGAATTCCACAACCAATAAGGAGCACACGAAATGAAATCTGAGCTAATTTCTAAACTCATAGCCCGCACTGGCAAATTCAGCGGCCGTGGAGTTAATCATGAAGGCCAAGCCTTCGAGGGCGAATTAGCGCTAACTCCCCTATTAAGGGGAAAAGGTATCCATTTGAGCTTCAAAGCGACGGGTGATGGTGGCCGTATTTTCCATGAAGAAACGACGACGATCGCTCCGAATCACATGGGTGAAATTGGTCTCTATAATTTGAATACCAATATGCCCGGGCTCACACACCATCGGCTAATCGAAGAGAGCGCCAAGAAAGCCATTTTTGCCTTTGGCGACCGCGCTGACTCGAAATCTTTTCGCGAAGAGATTTCTCTTGAGCTCCACCTCGATGGAAGCATCGGTTATAAATATGCTTGGGGCTTGCCTGGTGGAGAGTTCGCCGATAGATCAGGCGCATTGATGGCGCAAGTGGAGGAAAAATGTTGACTAAATTATTAAGTGTCTTAGCTCTGGGTCTCGGAGGATTTTTAATCTACGTGGCGTTGGAGCCGGCTGCATGTACCATTTCGCGGGAGATCCTTATCAAAGCAAGCCCTGAAAGTTTGTTCCCACACATTAACAACTCCAAGAAAATGAATGCTTGGATGCCATGGCAAGATTCTGACCCTGGAGTGAAAATGCAATACTCTGGGCCGGAAGAAGGCGTTGGAGCAAAATCAAGCTGGGAGAGTAGCGGCAAGATGGGGCTTCACGGCTAATTGAAGTTAAGTCGTGTTATTCGAGTGGCATCCATAGTTGCAGAACATCCTTCGCTCTTTCGGCAGACAAGGGTTTGATAACATCCCATAGGGGTATTTTTGAAAAAGTCTCCTATCAGTTTTGGATCTTGGCTGCTAATTGGTGGAATATCCCCCTCGCCCCTTACAAAAATACCTTCGACCTCAAATGTTCGAGCATTGAAAACGGGACTTCCAGAGTTCCCATGAAAGCAATCTAAGTTTGTTGAAAAATAGGATGGGTCTGCATTTTCTACAATATTTCTCCCGGGAGAGATTTTTTCTGGTAGTCCGTGGGGAAATCCAAGCATAAATATTTCTTCGTTGTCATGAATTGTTCCAGCCTTCCGATAGCTAAGGGATTTTCGATCAAGCACTGGCTTAGTGAAATTGATAACAGCGTAGTCGTCAGTGCGAGCGCTTGGTGCCGGATCAAAAACCAACTTGGAAATTCCATTACACTCACGCACAGAGTTTGGTTCCAGCACTAATGGTGGCTGATTTTCTGCGGCAATACTGTAATCGAACACCACATAGTAGTTGGCACAAATGTCTTTCACCGCTAGCGGACTCACACAATGTCCAGCGGTTACACCTGATGTCGGCGCCGAGAGGAATCCTGAACATCGAGTCCCGATCGAGGGCTGTTCTCCGAAACGCTCTCCGGAACAAAGGCCAATCGAGTCTTTTAGCGATGTCTTGATTGCGAGCTCAAACTGACCGTCGCTTCGTTTCGTGAGATTTTCTTTGGGAACAAAAGTAAAAACTGATTTCGCCAATTCTTGAATTGTGTGGTCTTGAATTTCATAAATATCAAGTCTCTTATCCACTTCAAAGACAAGAGCTGAGGCATTAAATGAAATGAAAAATGAAATTGCCCAAGTGCTAATGAGAAAAATTTTTTTTGGCATGTGAACCATCCTTATCCAGAGTATCGCAGCATTGTGATCGTGATTGCGCCACCAATAAAAGAGTGAGATACAATTACTATTCCAAAAAATAATTATAGGATATAAAATGTCACCATCCTCAGAACAAATATTTTTCACACTCAAGCAAATCCTTCGATCTAAGAAAGTCTCCTATCGAGATCTTGGGTATTCATTGAAGCTTACTGAGGCAGGCGTAAAAAAAATGTTTTTAGCGCGCGATTGCACCGTTAGTCGAATGGCCCAAATATGTGATGCAATCGGAATATCGACTGCTGATTTATTTGAGTCTTTTTTGAAGCTACCAATCCGCGAAATGAATCTCAGCCTAAGTCAGTCGGAGTTTTTTGTTAAAAATCCGAATTATTTTAACTTCTATCAAAAACTGTCCTTTGAACGATTCAGTATTTCTGATTTATCTAAAGCCTATCGGCTTACAGATAAATCAGTTCGTAAGTACCTCACTAAATTGGAAGAATTCGGCCTTCTGGAAATTCATCCAAATGAACGAGTTAAGTTGCAAACTCCTCGTCTAGCAAAAGTTAGAATAAATAACCCGAAGCTCAGCCAGATTCGGCATGAGTCCATTGCTACTTTTATTAAAGGGATCAAACCCACTTCAGAAAACAATAGTTTGGGCACGATTCATTTCAAATTTAAGCATACTACTTGTAAGAAATTTCAAGCTGATCTACAGGAGCTTGTTGAGAGATATTTCATGCAATCGGAAGTCGAACAAAATACAAGCGAGGCAAGAGATCTTGAGGTTTTGAATATCGTGCTAGGGTATGGTCAACACTCCCTTATTGGCGATATTCCCAATATCGCCTAAGCGGCGTGAAAATTAGCTCAAGCTCCGTCGGGCAAAACATTTTTCCCAATAAGCGTAATTTCTAAATATTTGATTTTATTGAACCCGGGTGATCCCGGTTGTTAGAAAAAATTGGGGTAACTGATGGGGCTTCACTCGGGGCTCCTGCCCCTCGCCCGGGCGGGCGTCGCCTTCGCTCCGTGCAAAAGTAGCCTACTGCTACTTTTATGAACCCACAACGTGAGATCTCTCACTAATCCATTGCCCCCAACTCTTAAAATTCCCCCAGACGAGGCGTGCGACGAGGAACCGACTAAAGCGGCCGTTAGTGGCCGCTGCAGGAGCGTCCGAGGAGAACAACGAAGTATGGGGGAATTTTAAAAATTGGGGTCCCATTCGATCCAAAAACCGGAAAAGTCCAACCACACGATATTATTGAAATTCCGATCCTGAGCGACGCTGGATTTATCGAGACAGTCGCCACTTTTTATCAATCGGGCCACTCGATTCCCGAAATTGGCAGGATGCTCAAAGTCCCCAGGTCCACCGTTCGATACAAACTGAAGAAGGGTCACGTTCCCTTGCGGCCCTCAACGCGGGTCCAAGCAACGTGGTGGGAAAGGAATTCGGGAAAAACTCGGTGGAACTCGCCCTACGGATTCCGGTTCTATCAAGGGAAGATTCAAGCGCATCCCCAAGAGTTCGTGGCGTTAAAAATCATTCTGGATTGGGCACGCGACGGGCAGAGTTTTGAGTCCATTGCCGCAAATCTCAATGACCACAGCTTTCGGCCTCGGCGGGCACAAAAATGGAATCGATTTACCGTCAGACAAATCGTGAGGTGGCACGAAGAACATCCAGAAGTCCTTAAGGAGGTGGAGCGTGGGAATTGAAAACATCTTAAAGATCGCAGTAACATTTTTGGCAATGGCCGCGCTGACAGGGCAGATGCCACGCATAACGAACCAAGTCAGGCATGCGCAGATTGCGTTACTTCAGGATTCCAGGGCCAGTAAGTGGGGCTCTCCGGACTTAATATATTCTTCAATGAAGAAACGAGTACCACTCAAACAAGGGCCTCAACAGAATATACGGTAATCAAGAAAGCGTGAGGCCGGTCCGGAAGTAATGGCACTTTAATCCAGTAAATGAGGCCAGTATTTCTGGGCTTATTTCGTATCGATAGCTTCCCTATCAGCGGCGCAGTGTTTCGAGGTTGAGCAAAATTATGGAATTTCGAGTACGATCTTTCCTCTGGCTCGACCTTCCTGTATTGATCGATGCGCCTCTGCCGCCTTCTCAAGTGGAAAGCTCTGAGCAACCCGCGGGACAAGTCTTCCTGTTTCTGCAAGCTCGGCTATCGCCGCGAAGTGGGCGGGCTCACGTCGGGCGAATATCATCGTAGCGCCATCAGCCGGTTCGACGATTGAACCCGCTCGAACATTTTGCTTTCCGACCTTTGATATTGATCCAAGTGCGCCATGACCAGCGCAATCTAGTATAGCATCGGCACCGTTTGGCACGAGTTCGCATATTCGGACTATTGCTTCGTCGCCAAAGGGGACGGGCTCGGCACCAATTGATTGTAAATACTGATGTTGAGAATTAGCGTCAACCCCGATCACTCTTGCTCCGCGTGCTCGCGCAATTTGAACTGCGAGTGAGCCTACGGCACCAGCGGCGCCATGAATCACGAAAATTTCATTCCGCTGAACTTGTAAAACATGGACAACGGCCCGATAGGCCGTGAGTCCGGGTAGTGGAAGACCAGCAGCTTCGGCCCAGCTCAAAGTCGGTGGCTTGCGCACGAACGCATCAACCGGACCAGATACTTTTTCAGCGTAGGTGCCGGAGTGAAGTATTTCCTCACGGAGATAGCCGATAACTTCATCGCCGATCTGAAATTCAGATACTCCTGCGCCCACTCGTTCGACGACGCCAGCTACATCCCAGCCTGGAATAACAGGAAACCAGGCATCAGTGAAGCTCTCAGCCATTCCTGCCTGAAGTTTGAAATCAGCAGGATTAATTCCTGCTGCCTTAACTCGAACCACAATACTGGTTTGAGAAAGTTTTGGCTCTGGCACTTCGGCTAACTCCAAGACTTCTGGACCGCCATACTTACGGTAAATAATCGCTTTCATTGGGGCTCCTCATTTAAAATGCCATCGGGAGATCGTGGAGTATCCGTAGGTGAGTGATTTTCCAAACGTCCGCGACTTTTTCAAAGCTAGGTTCGTAATAGCCCGACTCAATAGGCATAATCGATCCTTGTGCACCCGATGCTCCTTTCGGCCAGCCTCCCGCAGGCTTTGCAGACCCCACGATGTTGTAGGCAATGAATTGAGCACTCAACTTGGCTTGATTGCCGTTAACCTCAATGATCAGATCAAAGGTTGTATGGTGGCTCCAGCCCCTTGCAGGATGGGGTTTCATCATATTCGCAACAGCCGAGCCAATGGTGTCCTGACCTGAAAGCTCACCGATCAGCTCCGCAGGTTTCGGATTGTTGTAAAAGATTTGGACTTTGGCATCTTTGGTGAAAAGAGCCTTTAATGCATTACCATCACGTGCGTCTGTCGCCCGAACGTACTTCGCCATGACCTGTTGAATTTCCCTTTCATCACTCATAATTGCTCCCTTGCATCTCAATAAAGACAATCTTTATAAGGTATGTATAACATGTACATATTTAAGATAGTCGTGTTTTTATTTAAATGCAACAGTGAAATGTACATATCGATTTACAGTCTTCTTAGGCTCTGCTATATTGGAACAATGGTGAATGTACGGTTCGCGAGCGCATTACAAATGATGATGAGTCTGAGTCACGGAGCCGACGAAGGACATCCACTTCTTACATCCGTTCAATTGGCGGAGGGGCTCAATACGAATCCGACCTCTGTGCGGGCATTGGTTTCTCTTCTTGCGAAAGCGGGATTAGTTGAAGCATTTAAAGGGAAAACAGGTGGGGTTCGACTGAAAAAGAAACCTGACAAGGTGACTCTAAAAGATATTTATTTGGCAGTTGCGGAGAATGGCACATTTCTCTCGTGCAGGACTGAAATCCCACATCAATGTATTGTCACCCGAAATATGGACAGCATCTTTGCCGAAGTTTCTCAATCTGCTGAGAAGGTGCTTTTGAAGCACTTTAGCGGAACATCATTGTCTCAACTCATGGCCCGTCTGAGGTAATGCAAAAATGACTACCATTTCAAAAAATAATGAGTGCATCACGTTTATCAACGTCTTTACCACTGAGCCAGTAAATCAACTTAAGCTGGTTGAACTGCTGACCCATGTGACAGAAAATTTCGTCCGCAAAGCAAATGGGTTCATGTCAGCTAGCCTTCATCGCAGTTTGGATGGCACTAAGGTCACGATGTATGCTCAATGGCACAGCATGGATGACTACCAATCCATGCGTGAAGACCCAGCCCCACTTCTATATCTGACGGATGCACTCAAGATCGCGAAGTTTGAACCTGGAGTCTACGAGGTCGTGGAAATATTCGACGCTGAAGAAGGTAACTCCATCAAGCCTGGTACGGGTCACTATTCAAAATAGTTTCTGTTCCCGGAAATAACTCCGCAAAGTTCGTTGCCGCGCTCTATAAAATATTTGCCATTAATCCAAACTGTAGGACTTGGCCTGAGCAAATTGTTTAGCGTTTTATAATTTGCTCGCGCCTGACAGGGTCATAGTCAATTCGGTTTTTGGAATTGCCCGCCAGCAAAGCTCCTGCGATGTCACGCGCCCTGGTGTCTGGATTTAAAATGAATAGAGATCGATCTCGGGTATCTTTTGGAATCAAACTAATAAGTTCAGCGTCATACGAATTGAAGGCAACTCCCCAAAGCACAATTCGCTTGGCGTTGGATAACCATCTCGATGCAATTTGATGAATGTAGTCGTGGTGCTGTCTCACTCCGCGATCACGAAATGCCTTATTTATAAGTTCCATCTCTTTGGAGTCAGCTGGAAATGCACGATTTTGGAGAAATAGATCAACAATGGTGTCGTCGATCGTTGATTCCATCGGGAGTATTAGAGAAGCCGGCTCAGTCGCTCGACCATGCAAAGCGATGAAATGCTTGGAAAATAATTTGTTCTCGAAAAGTAATTCATCCCAATTTGTTGAAATTACTCCGAATGGTTCGTCGTTTTCAAGCTCGAGGTAGCGAAGAACAGAAGAGTAATCGCGCAGAGAAATTTCGCGATTTTCTTGAGCTGCACAAAATGATTTTCCGATCTGATTTCTAAATTCATTGAAACCGGCAACGCTAAAATCGATCACTTCTTTTTCTGGTGATTCAATCGTTCCATTTTGTGAAAGGAATTTCAGTAGCGCATAACGAGTGTCTCGCGCGACGAAGGAAAATGCCGCCAAGTAACTGGAGAGATCCGGGTTGGAAGTCTTGTATTTTTCATCGAGGCCGACGTGTTTATCGTATCCTTCGAAAGTCGCGATAGCCCGCCGGAGCGGCTCATTTCCATTTTCAACCGCACCGTTGCCGACTATGACAATTTTTTGAAGTGGAGCGGTTTCAACATTTGTAATCAGCTCCTTCATGATCCTAGTGAACCTGGCGTAGAAAATGTGTTCAAGCTCCGTGGGGTAATACCATTCGACCCAACAGGCGGAATTTTGCTAAATATTTGATTTTGCTGAATTGAGGAATCCAAAATGTGATTCCTTTTGTTAGAAAAAATTGGGGTAACTGATGGGGCTTGAACCCACGACATTCGGAATCACAATCCGACGCTCTACCAACTGAGCTACAGCTACCACAAAGATGTCCCACAGGTTTATTCAAGCGGAGCCCTAGAGTCAATGAAAGAGTAATAATGCGCATTGTCACAGCCTTCTTTTCCGGCCATTGCTCTGCTAAGGTATAGGCTATGAAAAGCATTTACCTACTTTCTTTGCTCTTTTGCTCGTCCATCACCCACGCAGCTGTTTTTGATGCTGCCGATTATCTCGCTCCCGGCAACCAGGCCCTCGGCGTATTTGGTGAAGCTCTGCTCTCTGATCCTAGCTCCCAAGGCGTGGAAGCTCGTTATCGCATGGGGATCTCGGATGATTTGAATGCTGCGGGAATTATCGGCACCGGCAGTGATAATCGCCAGTTTCGCCTTGGAGCGGAGGCTGTGTATAATTTGCTTCCTGATGTGGACCACCAATTCGGCTTGAGTGGTCTTGGCAGCGCCCTCATCTTGAAGCGCCAAAGCTATACTGCCTTTCAACTACGCGTTGGCCCCATGGTGAATAAAACTCTCACCGGCTTTGAGATGTTCCCCGCGAATATTTATGTGGCGATCCCTTTCTACTTTGAGTTTCACGGCTCCACGATCACCACAGGTTCGCAGCTAGTGCTGGGCACCGCTTGGGATCTCTCTGACCGCAAAGATTGGTATGCCGTAACGGAAGGTGGCGTGCAGCTCGCAAACTCTGAAAGCTATATCTTGCTTGGATTTGGCATTCGCTTTGGTGCGTCGTCTACCCGCACGAGCCATAAACGCTATAATCAAACAAAAGATTCCACGGAAGATGATCGCGAGTATAAGAGTGAAGACTTCCAAAAAAAATAGCCTAGCTCCGATCAACACGATCACGAAAAGCTACTGCAAAAAGTTGCGGGGCATTTTCACCGATATCGACGATACCTTAACTACTCACGGCAAGCTCACAGAGGATGCCTATAAAGCGCTCTGGAAGGCCAAGGCTGCAGGCTTGCGAATTATTCCCATCACTGGGCGCCCTGCCGGCTGGGTGGATCACTTCGCGCGTATGTGGCCGGTGGATGCCGTGGTGGGCGAAAATGGTGCCTTCTACTTTCACCTGGATGCCAAACAAGGTCGCGACGGAAAACTCCTGCAGCGTTTTGTGCAAGATGCCGCTACCCGCAAAGCCAATACAGCTAAGCTTTGGCAGGTTTTTCATGAACTGCAGAAAAAACGCCCCGCCCTGCAAGTGGCCAGCGATCAGGGCTATCGCGAGATCGATCTCGCCGTAGATTTTTGCGAAGATGTGCCTCGCCTTCCAGAAAATGAAATCGATGAGATTGTCCACGCATTCGAAAAAGCGGGCGCGCAAGCAAAAATCAGTTCGATCCATGTGAACGCCTGGTTCGGCAATCACAATAAATTTTCTTGTATCAAGCTGCTCTTGAAAGAACTCTACGGAGAAAACATTGATTCCGTGAAAGAGAACTATCTCTACTTTGGTGATTCACCTAACGACGAACCCCTCTTCCAGGAATTTCCTCATTCTGTGGGTGTAGCGAATGTAAAAGATTTTCTGCCACGCATGAAAGCGTGGCCACGCTATATTACCAAAAAAGAGGGTGGACACGGTTTCGCCGAAGCGGTGAATTTGATTCTGAAGAATCGCTGAGACAAAGCGATCAGACTCTCCCCGCGCTATCAAAATAACTACTGAATTTCTTTTCCCACGCGATCCCAGCGCATCTGCAAGTTTTCCTTATCAAAGGAAAAATATAGATAAAGCATCTTGCCCACTAACTCGCTCTTCTGGATAAAACCCCAATAGCGACTATCGCTGGAGCGATCACGATTATCACCCATGGCAAAGTATTGCCCGGCGGGAACGGTGATGGGCCCGAAGTTTTCCCTATCCATAAAAGCTTGATTGTTAATTTTACGAACCGTGAAATGGCGATTCCCAATCGTTTCCTCAAAAAGTCGATAAGGATAGCCATCATCGCCCTGAATGGCTTCTCCTGGCTTATCTTCGATCTTAGTGCCATTTAAGATGATCTCATTGTGGCGCACTTCGATCACGTCTCCCGGCAAACCGATGAGGCGCTTTACATAGCGAATATCGTGATCCTTCGGATATTGAAACACGATCACTTCCCCACGCTCCGGCTCGCGCCTAGCGAAGGCCCAGCCATTGGCCATCACATAATCGCCGATGAGAAGTGTGGGCACCATGGATTGGCTCGGAATAGAAAAAGTGGCGAAGTGATCTCCGGGAGGTGTGAAAAGATCGAGCACCTCGGGAGAACAAGTAACCGCCACCAAAAATAAAACATAGAAACGCTTCTTTTGAAATTTTCCGAGCGCCATCACGCCCAATTTTTTTGAAGCTCTCCATGCCTCGATGGCCGCGTAGACTGAAAAAATAGAGGCGAGCGTTGCGGCGAGGAGAAGCCCACGAAAGCTATCCAGGCAAAACAGCACGATGGTGGAATAAAATAGAACGGAGAGCGCACCCAAAATAATCGCTAAGCGAATATTGCCGTTATAGAGCTGACCAAGACCAGGCACAGTGCCCGAGAGAGAAGCAGAGATCCAAGCTTTACGTTGTTTTTCCATGTAGTCATTCTGCTACCAAGCAGGGCTGAAGTAAAATGTCTTTTAGGATTGGCTTTTTACTGCATTCAAAAACTCTTGAAGTGCGGGCGGCAAGTCGCAGCGAAACTCTAATTTTTCTCGCGTCACGGGATGGAAGAAGCTCAAGCGATAGGCATGTAAGGCATGGCGGAAAAGCGAAAGGCCGGGCTCAACCTCTACCGCCACGGTGTTTATGATATTTTTTAAAAAAAGCTCTGATGTATTCCCATAGAGCTTATCCCCAATAATCGGGTGGCCAATATGATCCAAGTGCACCCGAATCTGATGCTGACGGCCCGTGTGGGGCTTACACTGCACAATCGTATAGTTCTTGAGGCGCTCCACTACGCGCACTAGAGTTTTCGCGGGCAGTACCTCAGATTCAGGAATATAAAGAGGCTTCCCATCGCCGCCTAGCTCCACGGGATGCATCTTCACGCGAATCTCGGAGCGTGGATCACGGGAAAGTGCCACATCGATATCCATTTCATCCTTTTCCATCACGCCCTTCACAATGGCGATATATTCCTTATCCGTTTGGCGATTCTGGAATTGAGAAACTAGAGAGGCCGCAGCCGCACTGGTTTTGCCGAGCACGAGTACGCCGCTTGTTTCGCGATCGATACGGTGAACAATGAAAAAATCTTTACTCGTATCCACTTCATTGGAATTCACCACGCGAAGTTGCGTCAGCAGCGTATTAAAAAAATAGCGGCCTGATGGATGCACGGGAAGATTTCCCGGCTTATCGATCACGAGAATCGCATCATCTTCATAGAGCACTTGGTAGTTAAAATCTACTTCAGGCTCTTGCCCACGAGTACTGAGCACATATACCTTATCGCGAAGGCGCAGGATTTGGCTTGGCTTACTCTGCTTGTGATTCACGGTTACGCGGCCATTTTTGATGGCTTTTTGGAGATACTCGCGAGAGAGGCGCTTATACTTTTCCTTCAAGAAAAGATCGAGGCGCACGCCCACCTCGCCTGGTTCCACTGTCCAGGTAACTAAATAGCTATTCTCTTGGGTTAAATTCTCACGCGCCATACTTGGGCGCTACTAATACCGCTTTTGCACCAGATAAATAAAGGCCTCTCGTGCAGAAATATCATTATATCCGTAGTTTTTCTGCATTCCGCTTAGGATATCGCGAGATAGCTTCTCCGCTTCCATCTGCTCAACGGTTTTAGTGGCATTATTTCGAGAGGTCTCTTGGGAAAAATCGAACAGCGTTAATCCATCATAGGCTTTGCGAAGCAAGAGCTTCTGCTCATCGATATAGAAATCCTTGATCTTCTTTAAGAGTTCCGGAAATACCTTCACATAGTTCATGCCGTCTTTTTCTTGGCTCGCCGTTGGATGCTCCAAAGCGTAAACACCTAGCTGAGTGAGCACATTCTGACGGAAAGCCTCGCGATCATCTCCCGCGCGCACGATATTTTCGAACTCATCGAGCAGGGTTTTATCAGGACTCTCAGGCTGACCTGAAACAGAGTTCTTGATCTTCTCTTTTTTCAAATAAGCCGTCACATGGTGCACATACTTTTTCAAGAAAGCCGCATACTGCTTATCATCATGAATACCGAGAGAGTTTCTTACCTCAGAATCAAGTTCCTCTAAATACATATCGCGCACTGTCTGGATAAAGTTACGCGCATCGTGATAGCCATCCACCACATCTTCACGCAAGTAATCGTATTCCGAGGAGCGCTTCACGAAATCTTCTAGCTCTTCGAAGAGGCCAAGAGGAGAGAGAATTTTCTTCTCATTGCGCTCCAGGGCATTAAACAAAATGATTTTCATTTCTCGCGGAGAGGGGCCAATACGCCCCTCATAATAGGGCACACTCGCATACTCATTGCGAATATCGTCGAGGTGAGCCCGCAAAGTTTTCTTCTCTTCGAGGCTGAGTCGCGGAGGCGGTGTGAGTTCAGAATAAAGGCGCGCCTTCTCCACCGGCGTAAGAGAGTTCACGATATACGCAAAGTTGCCCGGATAGTGCGAAGCGTTTGGCTTTTTCAAACGGCAAAGTACGGCCCAGCGAGCTGCTGATTCGAGCACATGAGGCGCAACGTGACGATCCCCCGCCATGCGCTTCACTTGCGTGCGATAGATATCCGCTTCGCGATTATAGTCGAGCAAGTATGGAGCGCGCACTAATTCGATGCGGGCCTTGAAACTCGGGAAATCGGGATATTCCTTAAAGGCATCGAGCTGCGCTTCATTGCTCGTTCCGATCAAGATCGAATCAAGGAATGCAGTGGTGCCACCGATGCTCACCGTTCCGGATTCGGTGGTGGTGAGTAGGTATTTAAAAGCATCGATGGGACGCTTCAAGAGATCATTATACTCGATGATACCCCTGTTACCATCCACGAGATCACCGCCCAAATCAAAGAGCGACAAAAAGTGCAGCGAGGAAGGAAGCATCGTAACTGATTTATCCATAGTCACTTGCTGAGCAGTGGCATCCACATGCATTTGCGGCTCGATCGTGACAGCGCCATGACGATAGCGTTTCGATATTTCAAAACGCTCTACCTGCACATGGCGAAGCACTTTTTTATAGTCGCCCTTATAGCTGCGCAGTAAGGCCTCAAAAATGCGTTTCGATTTTTGCGAAAGATCTCCCTTTTGAATATATTCGGAAAGAATAAAATCCTTCGGGAGATCTAGATCTTTCAAGAAAGCCGCCCGCTGCTTTTGCGGGATCAAGAAAAGCGGATGATCACGCAATTCGCAAGAGATGCGAGCTGCGATATCAATATCGGGCAGCTTCGCATAGCTCTCGCCACGATCATCGTCTTTGTTGCCAGCACCGCCGAGACCAAGGCTTGGCTTGCCGTAGCGGTCAGCGGGGAAAATCCAGTGGAAGCGGTATACCGCCCCCTCAGGACGCGATGAATACTCCTCTAAGCCCCGCGTGATACAAGCAATAATAGAACTCTTCGCACTACCGTTCGGGCCGTGGAGCAATACGAGCTTATTATTCATTCCCTCGCGAACAAAACTTTGCAGGATGCTATAGATTTCTTCTTGCACCCCTTCTTGGCCGATGAGGCGAAATCTTGGATCAATAAATTCCTGGTCGAAAACTCGGTATCGATTACCATCCTTGCCGAAGTGATCGAACATTTCGAGCAAATACTGCGCGCTCGATCTTGTTTGCTGGCGCGGCTGTTTTTTCGCGAGCTCCACATACTCATCAAAAGAGAGAATACGATTTTGTTTTTCGTATTCGTCTTTTACTGCTTGGTGGATGGAATCTGTCCAGGGATGGGAAGAGTTCTTCATATCCCTATTGTAGCAGTGCCGTTGCCGCTACGGTACTTCTTTGAAATGCGGAGTAGTTGAATCGGGTAGAATAGCGTTAGGATGTGAACGCAAGTATTCCGCCGCCGCATCGCGAATGGTGAGCTCGGAATAGTGTTTTCTGGAATCTGGGATCGCGGAAAAAACCTCTCCACAATGATCCCCACCGGCTAACAGGTAATCCGTGGTAGCGACACCGAATATTTCCGAATCCCGCACAGCTTTACCACTCGGCCATTTCACGCTAACGAGTTTTCCATGGCCCGCTTTATCTTTGCGATAGCTAACTTGTACACCACTCACATAGGGGATGCTTTGCCCGCCGCCCAAGCCCACGGAGAGTAATTTTTTGAATTCTTTGCCCGTCATTTTTACTTCTACCGCGAAATTATCGAAGGGATAAATCTCATAGACATCTCCATACGTAATGGGCCCCTTGAGAAAAAGTCCGCGCAGACCGCCCCCGTTAAGATATACCACTTTCGCTTCCGCAAATTTATTCATAAGACCAGAAGCGAAAACTCCTCCCGCCTCCGATTCACCATCCTTGAGATACACAAAATTACGGGTAGCATTTCCCATATGCTCTAGGCGGCGACCATCCACTTTTGCAAAGTATGGCGCCAAAATCTCTCTTACACGCAAATCCGCTTGTACTTTTTCTCCCTCATACAATGCCGGGCGAAGCGGGAGAAGCTTATCAGTCATGGCTTGGCGAGGATCGCAAGTTTCTGAGTTTGCGTACCAGTTGCCACAGATAGCATGCATATCCTGAATCTTGGTGAGCGACGGATCGATTTTTTTCGTCTGCTTATTCACATAAAAATCAATGCGACCAAAAAACTTGCCTTGCGTTTTGGATTCGATCACAGGTACGCCTTCAATAAATTCGTGAATTTCTGTGTGGGTATGACCGGCCACGATGCCATCGATCGTTCCAGGCTTCAGCTGTTGCAACATCTCGCGCAGAGGATGAGTATCGAAATCCCCTTCGTGAGTAGTGATCAACACAAGATCAGCGCCAGCAGCGCGCAGCTCCGCCGCCTCGCGAGTTGCGGCCTCGGCAAAGTCACCAAAATCTAGTGCTGCAATATTGATCGGCAAAGTTTTCGAGACAGTGGTTCTCGTGGTGAGTCCGAGCACGCCGATCTTTAAGTCTCCAATGGATAAAATAATATGGGGAAGGAGATTTTTTTCCAGCCAAGGAGTCTTCGTGCCCTTCGCGTAAATATTAGCAGCAAGAAAAGGAAACTGAGCCTGCGCAATTCGATCCTTCAACATTCGAAGATGATCGATCCCGCCACTATTGCCAGTGCCATAGTCGAACTCGTGATTGCCCACTGCTGTGGCGTTATAGTGGAGGTAGTTATAAACGTCTACCAGAGGAGCGCCAGAGTAGAAGTTGGAATCTAGGGTGCCTTGAAAGAGATCTCCACCATCCAGCAGAATCAAATGATCGCCAAATTTCTCTCGCAAAATATTCACATAGCCCGCAAACCATTCCGAACCACCGCTATAGAGAGTTTGCGCTCCAATGCTTTTCTCCTGCACTCGCAAGTGACCATGCACATCATTCGTGCCCACCACTACGATATGCTCAAATCCAGGGAGTCCATTGCGGCGCTCCGCTTGACTACAAGCGACAAAAACTAAGGAGAGTAAAAGAGAGAGAAAAAATCGCATCGTGATTCCTTTCATCGGAGAAGCGCGTGGGCTACAGTGGAAGCATGAAAATTTATACCCGGACTGGCGATAAAGGGCAAACATCTCTCTTCGGCGGCGCAAGAGTTTCCAAAAATCACGGGCGCGTGAATGCCTACGGTACCCTCGATGAATTGAATTCCTATCTTGGGATTTGTTTGTCTCTCAGCAAAAAGGATTCCAAACTCACGAGCGTGAGTGATTGGATAGAGAATACGCAAAGGAATTTATTTGCGCTGGGATCTTGGCTCGCAAGCCCCGAAGCCTGCGCCAATCTGGCTCGCGGGATGGATGCTTTTCCGGGTGCGCGTAGCAGCCGCACCAAACTGAATGATGCCACCATCGAAGCTTTAGAAAAAACAATTGATGAGTGGGAAAGTGCATTGCAACCCATGCAATCTTTTATCCTACCAGGTGGCCATGAAGTGGCCGCCCATATGCATTTTGCCCGCACCCTTTGCCGAAGAGCCGAGCGTTGCGGAGTAGAATTGCAGCAAAGCGGCGAGCTCGTGCCAGAACTAGCAATCCGTTATTTGAACCGTTTAGCGGATGCTCTCTTTGTTTTAGCTCGCTTCATCAATCACACACTCGCCACAGAGGAAACTCCATGGAACTAAAAGCTTCCAACGCAAAAATCACGGAAGTGAGAGATGTGATTCACGGCTCGATTCCGCTTTACCCTTGGGAGCTCGCGATCCTAGATTCACAAGCCTTTCAGCGCCTACGTAATATTAAACAGCTCGGCTTTTCTGAATTTGCTTACCCTTGCGCTGTTCACAATCGCTATATTCATAGCCTTGGAGTGGCTCACCTCGCCGGCGTTTCCTTTCACTCCATTTTCCGCAAACACCAATTTTCCTCCCCCGATGTGGCAGAACGCTTTTATTTTTTAACCCGTATCTCTGCCATGTTGCACGATATTGGGCACGGCCCCTTTTCTCACGCGATCGAACATGCGATGCCCGCCGCTAGCTCCCTGCAGTTACCCGCAGAAGTGCTGGGTAAAAATGTAAAACGCCAGGCCACCCACGAAGATTATACGTTAAAAATTTTATTAGAGAGTTCTCTCACTCCCATTCTTGAAAGGGAATATGCTCGCTTCGATATAACCCCATGGGATATCGCTTGCATGATGAGTCTCGACCTCAAAGAGCGCAGTAATCTTTTCCACGACAAAAAAATTAACTATCGCCATGTGCTCCACCAGATTATTTCGAGCGAAGTGGATGCAGATCGTATGGATTATCTCCAACGCGACTCCTACTACTCTGGCGTGAGCTACGGTACTTTCGATTATAATTGGCTACTTTCCAATCTGGGCCTGCATATCGCCGACGGGAAAGCCTATCTAGCCCTCTCCGATCGTGCGATCTATACCTTTGAAGATTTCTTGCTCTCTCGCTATCACATGTTCCTGATGGTGTATTTGCATCATAAGAGTGTGGGCTATGAAGAGATGATGAAGCGCTACCTGAATTCGCCGGATTGCAGCTTCAGTGTGCCTTCTGATATCGAGGCCTATATTCATTGCGACGATTCTATTTTTTATTCTTTTTTGCGCCTCGATGCAGACAAAAATGAATGGGCACAGCGCATTCTTTCTCATCGCACCTTTAAAGTTGCCCTGGAATTGCACGATTCCAAAAAGGATCCCAAAAATGATCCGCGCACCAAAGAGTTAGTGGCAACTTTAGAATCGAAGAAAATCCCCTACTTTGTAACCTCTAGCGGAAAAGGGCTTTCCAATTATGTGAAGCCGAATTTAGGTGCGAACGATACGAAAGAAACTACGATTTTTGTGGAATCGAATGATCGTCTGAACGAACCTTCCTTTGTACCGATTGAGAATTTTACCGATCTCTTTAGACGCTACGGAGAAACAAAGAATATTCTCCGCGTTTATGTGCCTGAGAACACAGGCATCTCAAAACTAGGCTCTTAAACCGAAGCAAGCTTTTTTTGCGCCTTTCATTCTAGCGCACTCGATTCCATATCCGTGGAACGAGTGCGGGCGCTTAGCTTGGGAGAGAGAATGAGAGAGAGTACTTGGGGTCAGGGAATTTATTCAGCGCGATGGTATTTCGCTTTTTTGATTTTTTGCATGGGTCCGGAAAGCTGCATAGGCAGATGCTCACGATACCGAGCTTCTCGGATGGAAAGATCGTTCACACCGCGATCGGTGCGAGGAAGCTTGGCTTCTTGCATGCTCACAGAATTTAGGCTTTGGTAGGCATTAGCATTATAGCCAGGATTATAGTCCGCGAAAGCTGACCACGCACAGAGAAAGCCTGTGATTGCCGCTGCACCAACTAGATAGAAAAAACGATTCGTGCTCATAAAAAATCTCCGTGCGTTTCAACAAGTGTCGCGGCCCCTTATGCAGATTGCATGCCGAACTTGAAAAGCGGCTCAACTCAAATAGGCTTTGAGATGAGCTCCAAATTAGGCCTCTTCGGGCAATTCTCCCTGTAGAACTTTTAGACACCCCAAAAGTGTCTACACAGAGGCCATAAAACCCTGCGCCCGCAAGCAGCCCAAAACCTGCTCGGAATAGGCAATATGGGATTCTTTGGTGTATTTTACCGTCGTATACACCTGGGCCAAATTTTCCACGCCACTCTCCTCAATCATTTTGCGTAATTCTGGAATAGCCATATATCGCTCCCATCCTGCCTTCTCCTTTTCCCCATAGATTTCTCGAATGGCGCTTTCCTGATACTCCTCATAGCGCTCCCGGTGCACAATTCCGCGCAAGGGAAGACGATCCCGCTGCGGCGGAGTCTCGGCGGGATAACCCAGCGAAAAGCCCACCACAGGCACCACATGCTGCGGACAACGCAGAATACGGGCGATCTCTCCGCAGCTCGCTAAGGTAGTGCCCAAATAACAAATCCCTAATCCTTCTGCTTCTGCGGCCAAAGCTGCATTTTGCGAGGCAAGCACGGCATCTATCGTAGCAATCATGAAGCTCATAAAATTATCGAAATTTTCTGGCGCCTCGTTGAGCGCTAACCAATGGCGCATGCGATGGAAATCTGCGCAGAAAGTGAGAAAGAGTGGCGCCTCCAAAACCATACTTTGCTGAAAATGGGGCGCATACAATTCCCGCTTAATCCCGGGATCGCTGGTTACAATCACCGAGTAGCACTGCATATTTCCTGAAGAGGAGGCGCGACTCGCCGCCTGTAGGATTTTTTCTAAAAGCTCTTCGGGAACGGGAGTCTTTTCATAGGAACGAATCGAACGGTGATTTGCGAAATTCATGGCATCACCCTCTTCCCTATCACACTGCCCAGAAGTTGCTGATTACTAAGGTAGGCATTTCCTGTGAGCTGATATTCTTTGCCCCCCAAGAGATTCATCGCGTCTGGGTAAGAAAGAGCAAGGGAGTAATTCACCGTATAGCTTGAGCCATTTTCCGTAGCGAGGATCGAAAAATCGATTTCGCAGGTGGATGTCCATGGATTGCAGCGGGCATTCCCCGTGACGGGCGAACTGAAGGCTCCAGTCACCGTTAGAGTTCCACTTAGCTCCGTGTTTAGAGCGAAGAGATTAATCACGCCAGCTTTCCCATGGAGACTTAAATGATCCTGAAACACCTGGTTACCTATTTTTGTGTCTAGAATATAATTGCCATCTAAGCTGGGAGCTGCGACTGGCGCCGGAGCACTAGATTCGCTCGGACAAAAACATTGTTTAGCATAATAGGCGCACGGACCGTTGCAGACCGAAGCCTGCGCGCTAATCAAGCCAAGCAGTGAAAGTAAAAAGAATGAAAACATAAGAAATCCCCCAAAGTTAAAGTTGAGCTTTTGTAGCGAAACGATTAGTTGAATAAAAGTGAATTAAATGGCATTTTATGTGACATATGGAAACAGATCGAATTCGCTATTTTTGTGTGATTGCTGAAGCGGGTAGCCTCACCGAAGCCTCCAAGGTGCTGGGAATTTCCCATAGCGGCTTATCGAAGGCTATGAGTGTGCTCGCCCAAGAAACTGGGCAAACACTATTTCGCCCCCAGGGCCGCGGCCTATTGCTCACCGAAAATGGGAAATCCTTTTATAAAAAGGGAAAAGAAATTTTACGTCAAATCGAGGCGTTAAAAACGAGCCTGCCGTCTCTGCGAGGCAGCTGCCGAATTGGCCTTTCAGAGGTTTTCTCGATCAGCTTTTCTGGTGCATTCGCGAGCGCATTAGGAGAGGGCATCGATCTCGTGGAGCAAGATTCAGGGGAAGCCGAAAGGCAACTACTAGAAGGTAGGCTGGATTTTGCCCTATCCTTTATCCCCTTCCCCCATTCAGAGCTCGAATACTTGCGCATCAAAAAAGTAGAGATGGGAATTTTTGTCTGCGAAAAGAAGTTTCTCTCCCTCCCCATTGAAGAAATCCCCTTCGTGGTGCCCAACTTAGAGCTGCCCGATAATCCAATGAGCTTAAAAGCAAGAGATGGATGGCCAGCGGAAATTTCAAGGCGCAGTGTTTTTGGAGCAAGCAGCTTATCTACTGCACTCGGAATAGTGGAAGCCGGCAAGGCAGCGGTATTCATGCCGAGATTCGTGGGCGAGGCGCTTCGCCGCCGCGAGGGAGTGTGGGGAAAAATCATCGAAATAGAAAAAGATTCGAAACGCTGGAAACAAAGCAGCCGAGAGATTTTTTTAGTAAAAAGAAAAATGGATGCAGAATCGCAGGCCATGAAAAGTGCGGCCAAGATAATCCGAAGCTATTGTTAAAATAAAAAAAGCCTCAACGATAGTCGTTGAGGCTCTTTGATAAAGATCCTATTTCTTAGTGAGCATCATGATTTAGGCCGTCTTTCAGCGCAGCATCATCGATCACCGCGAGATGACGGCCTTCTAGCTTGCCGGCAATTCGAGCAGATTTCACCGAGGAATCATGCCCGCGATTTTCTAAACTTAGTATACAACCACTTCCAGGCTTAGGTACTGGAAGCAATCCTCTTTGAGAAAAAGCGGAAGCATCAGAATTGCTAACCTCCTGAAACAACGCAGACGAAGAAGCAACGGTTACATAAGCTACACCATCTTGATTAATTAAAACCAATCTTCCCTCTTCATCCTTCGAAAAATAGTTAAATTTTTCTGGTATATCCTTAAACTTTCTCGGCATTTTTAGCTGATCTTGCGTGATGATATAATTATCTTCGGTATTATCGCTCGTACGAATCGTCATTTTGGCGAATGGACCAAATACCTTTACCTGAAATCCTTTAGGGCAATCATTGCTATCTGAATCCTGATCCATTTTTCCATCTCCACCGCTGGCTGAGATTTCGAAATTGTATTTTTTCAAATCTTCCACTGAGTGAAATGGCTTTAGATGCTTCAATAATTTTTCATAGTTTCTTTGTTGCGCAATTTCCTCTTCGCTTGGCGGCGGCGGCTTCGCGGCATCTTCAGCTTTTGCTGCGATAGAAATAAGACTCAAACTCAGCATAAATAAAAATAGTGGTTTATAGCTTTTCATTATTGGATCTCCCGTCGTGGTTGAAAACTAGCTTCATTATCGCAGCCTCTATGCCAAATAAAATGTCCCAATATTTCAAATAGATAGACCCCGTTTCAAATTGGACACAGCTGCCCACGCACTAGGCAGCTGTTTACTACTTGCTGTCTTTAACGCGCCAAGCTATACAGCCAACAACATAACTGGAGAACCATCCCATGAAATCCCTTTTTCTTACTCTTTCGCTCCTCGCCCCCATGCTTGCCCACGCAGAAACCCCTACCGAACAAGTGCAAAAGATAGAGGCGTTGAGAAAAACTTGTCTCGATAATGCCCAGAGCAATATGGACATGAAGATGTGCGAATTTACTGCCTACCAAGATTCGGATAAAATCCTCAATGCACAATACAAAGAAGTAGTGGACACACTAAGCAAGGCTAGCGATGCCGATAGTAAGGAAACACTTCGTCGCCTTGTGGTTTCGGAACGTGCTTGGATTGCCTACCGCGATGCAGACTGTGATTTCAATGGCGTGGAAATGCTGGGTGGTAGCGGAGAAAGCCTCGTGATTGCTGGCTGCTTGGCGGATGCTGAAGCCGCTCGCGTACTCGAGCTTGATCAAGTATTGAATCCTGGCAACTAATCGCGCCCTAGAGCAGCTAGAATTTGCGCTACTTCAGACTCTGGAAGTAGCGGACCAAATCGAAGTCGTTCGTAGAGATACAATAATGGAGCGGGTATTCGTCCCTTGAAGCGTCGATATACTCGCTTTGCTATTTTGCGTTGGCGAGGCAGGCGCCAGTAGACAAGCCAGCGGCGAAAAAGAATACGGGAGATTCGGAAGAAAAGTAGTACGCTCAGAATCTCCAGCGCAATTTTCGCAAGCTTCAGACTATTCACCTTAAGGAAGGTGATCAATTCTTGCCGTGCATCGGCATCGTAGCTCAAGATATAGCGATACCAATAGGCTCCGAGTAAATCGTATTTGTCTTCCAGCCAATTATGGGTTTCATCCTTGAATACGAGCGGTGTTGGATCGAGAGGAAGCCAAGCATTCTTTTCTGCCACCCAAGCCTCAACCCACGCATGAGCATCGGAATTATACACACTCAGCACGCCATTCTCTGGGGCGCGGGCCGCGCGAAAGCCAACGATCAATCGCGCTGGGATTCCCATCGCCCGAAGCAATAGGGCAGAAGAGCTAGCGAATAGTTCACAGTGCCCCACTCGATTCTTAAAAATAAAGGCATCAATGGGCTCCCCACCAACACTCGGTGGAATATTCATACTGGCTCGGAAATTATTTTTGTGAAAAAAGGCGAGTAAATTTTTAATTTTCTCGTCGTCGTTTTTTGTGTTCTTTGCCAGTTCAGCGGCGAGCCCGTGCAAACGGCCACTCTTATCCGGAGATTGGCGCATAATTTCGCGAGGCATATCCTCTGGCGACCAAGCCAATCCATCTTTCACATGAATGGTATAAGCGGCGCGGCCGTGTCTGCCGGAAAAAAATTCCGACCACTCCCTCGAAACCACTCGCTTTAAGGCGCGGCCGTCATCGAGTTGCACTGCCACTGTGCCATAGGGAACGGGAAGTATATCACTATTGATATCTTCGCGAATCACATGCACGTGCATGCCGCCCTCTTGGGGAGGAGTGCGGTCTGGGCGCTTTACGGCAGCCGTCCAATTGCTATCATTATACACTTCGAGCGCACGGCCTCGCACCAGGAACATCGGCAAACGAGTGATGTCCTTTGGTAGAAAAAGACGCATCACAATTTTGGGCGGGCCATTATCAAAAAAATTATTCATCTGGGCGACTTCAATTTTTTCCGTATAGCCCACCAAACTTCTATCCGCACTATACCCCTCAAACCAACTGGAGCGAGGTAAAATGGGAAATAAGATTCCTGCGGTTAAAAAAATTAGGCCGGCCAAGAGTGCGCTCGCCCGAAAGAAGGATCGGGGCACTGGCTTATGGGCCATTTCACTATCGTGTTCAAGGTAGGAGGCTTCTAAGTAAAAAAGAGAAAGCAGGAACAGTGCGAGCAGGGAATAGATCGTGACCAAAAAAAACATATACAACTCGGGCGCAGTGGAAGTGGCGAGCATGATTTCAAATAGACTCACGCCTACGCGCCAATAGCGAAATCGACTACGATCATTGGATAAGAACACCAGCGCATGAAAGCTTGGCAGTGCGGCAGTTAGAACGATGGACACGTTTAGGTGAATGCGAAAAATCGCTACACCTACAATAAGGAAGAGCGCAGCGAAGGTGAGAAAAAGAGTGCGACTCGTGATTCTCGCGCCAAAACGAAAGAATGCCCCGCCGATCAAGAGCGGAAGAATAAAGAATACGGCCTTTACTTCTTGGGTTGTCCAGTTGGCGAGCCAAAGTGAAAAATATCCCATGGCATCCAGAAAGAATACGAGGGCAAAGCTAAATGCGATGAGTGGCATTGCCCTCCTCTGGAAGTAAGGCAAGGGCATTCAAGCAAGCAAGTGGCCCCGAAACTTCTTGGCTATGCATCTTATCTTCAATCAGTAAGCGGCGCGCCCTTCCCCCTGCTGCATAAAATGCGGAGGCTGCATAGGATATCGCTTCTTCGCGAGGTTCATCATCGGTGAAAACGAGCCGTACCGTATCGTCAGCATTGCCGCCCCTGCGAACGCGCCCCACTAAACTGCCGTGGCGCTCGCTCAAGAGCCAATGCACTAATTTTGCATCGTCCATATCAGAGAGCTCGCGAATTTCCCCATCCACAAATTCAGGCTCGGCGTTTGCGCGTCTCGCAGAGGCTTCCCGCTCTTTGCGTTTATTCAAGCGTGCTGGCCAAACGATGCGGCTACCCTCTTCCCATTGCAGAAAAAGACGACGCGTAAATCCGAAAGGATAGGTGGTGCTCACAGCGGCCGCATGCCACTCGCTAATTCCTCGGTGCAGGTATTTTTTCTTCGACCGCACCGAAATAGTGCTGCGCCCTTTAATCATGGGCACGAAGGCAATCAGCTCAAATTGATTCTTGTACCAGTCGCCAATTTCGATGCTAAAAAAAGGAAAGCGCGAGCGATTGGTGACCAAGATCTCATCTCCAGCTAACTCACCCACGATCGCGCTGCCTCGGCGGATTTCCACCTCGATGCGGGAAACGGCAAGCTCGGAAAATACGCCGGAATAGATTAGGCCCGAGAGCAGCAAGCTCTCTAGCAAATACACCACATTGTTTCCTGAACTAATGGCGGCCACACCGAGCACAATCGTGAGCGCCATATACCAAGCGCCAGATTTCCTAAGCTCTACGCGGCGACTACTTCGGCGGCGGAACATTTCTCAGCACTTCCTGTACGAGAGATTGTCTTTCGGCTGTGGTGCGCTCCACATCCGTAAAAGAGAGACGATGAGCTAAAGCAGCAGGAGCGATCGCCGCAATATCAGCGGGAGTAACGAAATCTCTTCCCTGCATAAACGCGAAGGCGCGAGCCGCGCTCAAGAACTGCAATTCACCGCGCACTGCGATTCCATACTTCACGCCGCGCACCTTGCGAGCCGCGAGCACCACCGCATGGGCATAGTTCAGTACCGATTCTTCCAAATAAACTTTCTTTACTTGTTCTCGCAATTGCAATACTTGCGCAGGATCAAGCTTCTCCCCGGGATTTGCCGTATGGCTTTTTGCATGGTCTCTCAAGATATCGAGCTCGGCCTCTGCGCTCGGCACTCCGAGCACGATTTGTAGCATGAAACGATCGAGCTGCGATTCAGTAACTGGATATACACCTTCAGAGTCGAAAGGATTTTGGGTGGCGACCACAAAGAAGGGAGAGGGAAGCGGGTGGCTCACGCCATCCACGGTTACCTTCTGTTCCGCCATGGCCTCAAGGAGCGCCGCCTGGGTTTTGGGATTCGTGCGATTGAGCTCGTCTGCGAGAACCACATTTGCGAAGATCGGCCCTTTACGGAAATCCAACTCTCCGCCGCCGGCCTTCACGCGAACGATACCAAGAATATCACTGGGGAGGAGATCGCTCGTCATCTGCACTCGACGAAACTCTCCATGAAAAGAATTGGCAAGCGCATTGGCGAGAGAAGTTTTTCCCGTGCCAGGCGCGCCTTCTAGAAGAATATGTCCACCAGCTAGAAAGCCAGCGAGGCAGAGATCTACTGCCTCTTCTTGTCCTCGAATCCGCGCGTTTAGGTTCTTCCGTAAAACTTCACGATGACTCATTCGCTTCTCCTTCTTAGAGTTGCGATAGTACTTTCTCGTTCAAGCTCACTTTAATACGAGATTTCACATCTTCCATCCATGCTGGCATAAAGGCGCGGAATTTTCTCTCTCGCAATGTTTTTAATTCTGTTTCTTTCGCTGCCGCGTATTTGTTCATATCTGCAGAGCGACTCTCTTTCATTTTCGCTACGATGAATGCGCCTTGCGCTTGAAACATCTGCGGGCCCTTCTGAATTGGGGCATTGGGATCAAAGGCAGCGTGTAGAATTTCATCCGCATGACCAATCTGCGGTATGGTGCCGAGCAGGTGGTTAAACCAACCCGTTGTTTCCAGCTTCACACCCTTTGGTGGCCAAGATTTCATGGCAGCATTAGCTTCCTCTTGATTGATCTTTTGAATTTCTTCGAAACGTCCGCGCTTGATGAGATCTTCTGCGATTTCTTTTTTCGCCTCATCCAAGCTTCTGTGGCTTGCAGCATTCTTTTTGTACACTAAGATATAGTGCCAGCCAAAGCTGCTGTGCACAGGCTTCGTTACCGTGTTGATAGGAGCGGCAAACGCAGCCGCCTCAAAATTCTTATCCATCATCCCACGAGCGAAACAGGAGAGATCGCCACCATGCCCTTTTGCACTTGGGTCTTGGCTAAATTTCTCTGCGAGCGCCGCAAAGTTTTTCGCTGTTGGGTGCACCGCTAGCATCGCCGCAGGAGCGGCCTCAGATTTACTCGCCGCATCCTTGAAGAGGATATGACGCGCACAAACCTGCTCGTCTTTATTGTATTTATCACTATTTTGGGCGTAGAAAGCGCGAACCTCTGCGTCATGAACTTTATCCGCCAAGAATTTATTCATTTCATCGCTGGAGACAGTCATTTTCGTGTAGGCAGCTTCGCGAGAGAAGCGCACGAATTCGATATTGCGCTCTTCGCCAGTGATTTGGAACTCGCGCTGCACTTCAGAATCGGTGATCAACAAACGAGCCTGCAAAAACTCCATGAGCATTTGCTGACGAAGCTGGGAGCGTACACGGTCTTCAAACTCCGATGGGCTCAAGTGGTTCGCAGCTAGCACATTATCATATTGAGCTTTGTCGAATTGCTTCGTCTCTTTATTTTGAAAAAATGGATACTTTAGGATTTCCGCGCGCACAGCTTCATCACTTGGATTAATACCGAGACGCTTGCCCTCTTCGCCAAGCAATCGCTGGTTAACCAAGCCCATCAAGGCTTGGCGGCGAATTTGCGGCACCACAGATTCGGGAATTGTTTGCCCGAATTGCTTATACATATCCAATTCGCGGTTCACCGCGGATTGCAAATCTTGCAAGCTGATGCGCTCATCACCCACTGTGGCCACATCGCTCACGCCGCCACCGAAGCCTTTGCCACGCATTTCTGGGAAAACTCCCCATGCCACAAATACGAAGGCCATGAGAGCCACAAGTACCATCATGAAACCTTTGCCAAAATATTCTCGTATGAATTTCAACATAAGCGCTAATTTTCCTTTGTGTTCAGTGCTTTACCTATATAAAATCCGTAACACACATGTGGACTATTATCAAAGAGTACCGCCATTATGTGGCGACTCTCATTTTGGCGGTCATTCCTCTTATTGCACTCAACACGGGTGGTCGCTCGCCCACAGAACTTCATTGGTTCGATCGCGCGGCATTAGCCTTAAGCGAGCCCGCACAAAATGCGATCCGCTGGGGCATGGAAGTGAGCTGGGATGGAATTGAAAATTATTTTCTCCTGCTCCACACCAAAGTAGATAACCAAGATTTATCCCTAGAGAATCGCAAACTTCTTCACGAAATTGCTGAACTGCAAGAAACCGCTCGCGAGAATGAACGCTTACGAAAAATTGTGGATTTCAATGCTCCCATCGAAGGCAAAAAAATCGTAGCGCAAGTGATCGCACAAGATGTTTCCTCTGAGTTCCGCATGATCCGCATCAATAAAGGTTCTGAGCAGGGTGTAGAGGCAGGCATGGCCGCTGTCTCCCTCGAAGGTATCGTAGGACGCATCATTCGAGTGGGAAAAAAATATGCGGATATTCTCACGATTCTTGATAGCTCGAGTGCCATCGATGCCGTGCTTCAGCGCAATCGCGTGCGCGGTGTGATCGAGGGCTTAGGTGAAAATCTGCTCAGCATGAAATACTTGCGCCGAACAGATGATGTGGTGGAGGGCGATCTGATTGTTAGCTCTGGCATCGGCGGACTTTTCCCCAAAGGCCTGCTGCTCGGCAAGGTAGTTAGCGTAAAGAAAAAAACCTATGGCATTAGCCAAGCAGTGGAAGTGAGTCCGAGCGTTGATTTCAATAAGCTAGAAGATGTTACGGTGATTAGTCCTCCCGCTGTGCCGTTGGAAGAAGCACACCTAGAAACGCCAGACCGCGATAAGCGCGCCGAGCGAGCTGAAAGAAAATTAGAACGCGATAAAGAGAAGAAAGAAAAAGCGAAAGATAGAGAAAAAGACAAAGAAAAGGAAAAAGAGAGAGAGAAAGAAAAAGAGAAGAAGACTAGCGAGAAGCAGCAATGATCAATGAACTCTATCGAGTTTTAAATGTGGTGCTCCTATTTTTGGTGGGACTCTTATTTTGTTCCATCCAATCTGTGCTGCTCAAGGCGCCGCTCGTATCTTGGTTAGAGCTCGATCTTTTGCTCTTAATGGTTGTGTATTTAAGTCTGCACCGAAATTTGGTGGAAGGCTGTTTGGTAGTGATCATGCTTGGTCGCATCATCGAAGTGCACTCGGGTTCTCCTTCGGGCCTGCTCATCACCTGCTATCTCGCAGTATTTATTTTGATTCTTTTCACTCGCGAGATGTTCCTCGTGGGCAATACTTTTTCGGCGATTATTCTCGCGATGGCTAGCGGGCTCATTTGGAAAATTGCCTTTTTCATTCTTGCCCGCGAATTCGGCATCCTTGGCAATGTTTGGCGCTCCTCGATTGAGTTTCTTATTCCTTATCTGCTTGGACTTGGCCTTTGCTGCCGTCCCATTTTTGAATTGCTCCAAAGAGTAGACTATTTCACAAAATACGATCGCGAATCCGAGAGCAGGCAACTTCTCGGCGAGGATTTTTAATCCATGTTAGGCCAGAACGAACAGTTACAGGTATTTCAGGATCGCTTCCGCGTCCTTTATCTTATACTTTTCGGAGTGGTAGCGATCCTCGTTACTCGTCTATGGTATTTGCAAGTATTTCGCGGGGAAGAATTTAAGCAATTCGCGGAAGAAAACCGCCTAAAAAAAATCAAGATCGAGGCTCCACGTGGAATGGTCTACGATCGCAATCGTCAGCTCTTGCTCGATAATCATCCTACCTTCGGCGTGGCCATTACTCCGCAATACTTCCGTGCGGCTAGATCAGAAACTCGTCAAGCCACGATTGAAAAGCTAGGCCACATCATTCGCATGACTCCTGATGCGATCAATGAAGTGTTAACAAAAGCGCGTCGCCAGCCAAGTTTCCAGCCAGTGGTAATTAAGAAAACTCTCACCATGGATGAAGTGGCGCTCATCGAGATGGAAAAGCTGAGCTTGCCCGGGGTGGAGGTAACCACGGGAATTCAGCGCACGAATGTGAATGGTCTCATCGGATCCCACATGCTCGGCTATATTTCAGAGATCGATGGCGATGAACTACCCAAAGTGAATCGCAACGCGAAGGTGCCCTACCAGCAAGGCGATTCGATCGGAAAATCAGGTTTGGAGCAACAATGGGAAACCACTCTCCGCGGCGATGATGGCGTGGAATATGTAGAGGTGGATGCCTACGGTCGTAAAAAACTTGTGCCTCGCCAAAAAGGAAAAGTAGTTGCTGATATTCCACCGAAGCCCGCGATTCCTGGTAAGAACTTAATTCTCACTATTGATGAAGACCTTGAAAAAACCGCAGCCGATGAATTCGTAAAGCGCGGCCTCACAGGCGCGGTGGTGGCCGTAGATCCTACCAATGGCGAAGTGCTCACCATGCTCTCTTGGCCAAGTTTCGATAGCACCGAATTCTCTGTGGGTATTCGTCCGGAGTACTGGCGCGAACTCACTAATAATGAAGATAAACCTCTGCACGATCGCACGATCAACGATCACTACAGCCCGGGCTCGACCTTCAAAATTGTGTCTGCCATAGCGGGCCTTGAAGAAGGCTTGATCAATGCACAAACACAAGTGATGTGCGGTGGTAGCTTTAAATTCGGGGGACGTCTCTTCCACGACTGGAAAAAAGAAGGTCACGGCTTAACAGATGTGATTCGTTCCCTCTATCGTTCGGTAGACGTATTTTACTATAAGTTAGCCACGCGCATGGATATTGACGTGCTATCCCGCTATGCCCACGATCTTGGTCTCGGAGTTCGCACGGGTATTCACCTGCCAGGAGAAATTCCTGGGATCGTACCGGATAGTGCTTGGAAAAAGAAAAATATGGGAGCGGATTGGTTCCCTGGAGAAACACTCTCCGTAATCATCGGCCAAGGCTATTTGAACGTAACGCCCATTCAACTCGCGAACATGATTGCAACGGTAGCAAATGGCGGCACGATTTTTCGCCCGCGCCTCGTGCATAGTATTGAAACTCAGGATGGCAAAGTTCTAGAAACTACCAAGCCAGAAATTATTAAACAAACTCACTTCTCCGATGAAACCCTCCGCCTGGTGCGCGCAGGTATTCAGCAAGTGCTAGAGAACCAACAGGGCACGGCCCATGCATCGTTCACCCCAGGCATCAACGCCGCTGGAAAAACGGGTACCGCCCAAGTGATCCAATTTAAATCCGATGCTGTTTATAAAAGCTGCATGAACTTAGAGCGCAAGTATCGCCACCATGGATTGTTCGTGGCCTATGCCCCTGTTGAAAATCCAAAAATTGCCGTTTCGGTAGTAACGGAGCACTCCTGCCACGGCACAGCGGCTGCCCCAGTTGCTCTTGCTATCATTAAAAAATATTTACAGAAACTAGACCCGATTAAGTATTCCGATGATGCCCTAAAGCAAGCGCGCATCGATTACTTTAAAAAAGGCGCAACCCAGAGCACGACAGAGGAATAATATGGCAACTGCTACAGGTACTCCCGCCCTCCGTGAAGAAGTGGGGAGCTCAAAATACGATCTTAACGCCATGTGGATCATGGCAATCTTGGTAACCATTGGCGTGCTCAATCTCCATAGCGCCACCTACTCTTCGGCCCAAGAAGGGGAAAGCCAATTTTGGAAAGCGCAGCTCGTTTGGTTCGGCATTGGCGCTGCCTTTTCTGCAGGGCTCTACTTCGTGCACTATCGTGTGCTCGAACGTTTCGCCTACTTTGCCTACGCCTTTAATATTTTTCTGCTCGCGGCAGTATTAGTGATTGGAAAAAGCGTGCTCGGATCTAGACGTTGGCTAGCCCTCGGGCCTGCCTCGGTGCAGCCGTCGGAATTCATGAAGATCACTATCGCCTGGACTCTCGCGAAGTATTTCCACGATGACCAAGGCCGTGAATACTACGATCTAAAAGCCCTAATGCTACCCATTTTGCTAGTGCTTGTGCCCGTGCTCCTCGTAATGGCTCAGCCCGATCTGGGAACCGCCATGATCATTCTCGCCGTGAGCGGCAGCATGATGCTTTTTGTGAAAGTGAGTCCGCGACTTTTGCTCACCGTAGGTCTCGCCGCCATCATTTGTATTCCTGTGGCCTATAAGTTTGTGCTGAAGGATTACCAGCGCCAACGCATCATCACCTTCTTGAATCCCCAGAGCGATCCGCGTGGAGCGGGCTATAACTCCATTCAATCCATGATTGCCGTGGGTAGCGGACAATTCCTCGGCAAAGGCTTCCGCAAAGGCACCCAGAGCCAGCTGAACTTCTTGCCCGAACACCATACCGACTTTATCTTCTCTGTGTATGCGGAAGAGCACGGGTTTGTTGGCTTCCTGATTCTGCTGGGCCTCTATATAGCGCTCATGAGCAATGGGCTCAAGATCGCCTATGGTTCCAACGATAAATTCGGAATGCTCTTTGCCTTTGGCATCGTTGCGCTCTTTTCCTGTATCCATTTCGGGATTTCCAAACTCGTTTTTTTCACGTGATTTGTCCTTTCAAATTAGGCTCACTACGGCCTTTTTGCAATCTGATATCTATTATACACCCAAATGAGTTTCCTGTCAAGTCAAGTGTAAAAAAGTGGATAACAAAATTGTGCCAATAAATACTACTGATGTGTATGAGATTGTGGCGCGTTGTGATATAATCAAGTCACTATGAAAAACACAATAATCGCGATTTTGGTAATTATTATTGTCGGTGTCGGCGCATATTTTATTTTTAGAAAACCGGCGCCGGCGGTCAACACGCCCGTCACAAATACAACGGTGACGCAAAACACGCAGGCCACTACGACGGCAAACGCAAACACAGCGCCCGAAGATTACGAAGGCCGAGATTGGCGAAGCTATTGCCAAGGTAAAAGCCGGTTATAGGCCAAATCTACCCGCAGACTAGCGCCATCAGAAGGCGCGCAACCCCATAAATCAAACTATGGCTGACGATATTATCGACGGTGCACCGGAAGGTGCGGCCGAAGTCACCGATTTGCGTTCAACGATACGGGCCGCTGTCGAAGCACAGCGCACTCCCGAAC
>CAIPTA010000115.1 GCA_903867855.1 Oligoflexia bacterium
TGACCGATTATAATAAAATAGACATTGTAAAAAATATTATCACCGAGCTTTTATCACAAGCCGGTATTCCCGGCAGCGTGGAATTTGAAGAAAGTATTACTAAGGGACTGTTATTTAACATCAGTTCGCCCGACTCTTTTTTGTTGATTGGCCGTCAGGGCGCCACGCTTCATTCTTTGCAGATTTTAGTCCGGGCCCTAGCCGCTAAAAAGTTACAGTCAGAAGAGCCGTTTTGGTTTACATTGGACGTGGATGATTACAAACGCAAGCGCGAGTGGTTTTTAAAAGAAACGGCCAAAGCCGCCATGGAAAAAGCCAAAATGACGGGCCGCGCCCAGGCCCTGGAGCCCATGCCCAACTACGAACGCCGCCTGGTCCATGCCTACCTCCAAGAACACTGCCCCGAAGCCTCGCTCAGGCATCTGCAGTCGAAATAGACTCAAAACGATTACGAGGCAAAGGGCAAAGCTCCCCATAATGCACGCCGAATATTTCCAACTAAACTTTGACATGAACAAAAAACGAATGCCCATGGCAAATAGGCAGTAGGCAAATACGATACCCAAATAGTCTACCCAGCTGTGTTGGGATAGCCTGCCAAAAAAGTGAAAATCAAACACAAAAAATAGGACAATAGAAACGAAAACTAGCAGCGCCGACAGAATTTTCTTCATATGGCTTTATCGGCCATTTGGGAAAAATCTTTACCTCAGAGCTCGTCGAGAATTAGCTCCGATTTGCCACCCCCCAAATCGCTCCGTTTCGTGATCTTAAATTTGGTAGCTGGCAAAAACAGCACCTCTTTTTCCTCGGGGTAGGCAGAATAGGCACTGATATTCTTCCCGTGTTTCGCGTGGATGCTAAGATATTGCTTTGTGGAGGCGCAATACACTTCATCTGGATCCGAGTTGCATTTGTTAGGGATGGTAGTAGTGCTCATATAGGAATCGTAGGTGATCGTAGCTCCTTCTTGCCATTGATCCAGCACTGAGCTAGGTAAATTATCATTGCGATACACTGTTTGATTTACATCAGGAAGTTTAGAGAGTGCGCAATTCATCACCGGGAGATAGGCGTTCATACTGCCATCATGCTTTCTCAAAGCACTATTTACTGGCTGATATAAATCAAAACTATAGGCAAGTATCGCTACCTTATCATCGAGGCTGAGGCCTTGGGAATCGTAGCGGATATAGCTGCTTAACACATCCCTCACATCAGAAAATGAACCATTGCAAATTTCCTCACTGATTTGCGAGCAGTGATCAATGATATTTTGCTCATAGGCTTTAATCGCTGAATCGGGCAGGCCGCATTCATTGGAGTTCGCTAGTGCGGGCAGGGATATACAAAAGAACAATACGGCTGATATTTTTTTTAGCATAAAACTCCATCCAATTTCGTTGGCCATGGAATATCAAATTTTGAAAATAAGTTCGCCTGTAATGATTCTGACTAGTGTCTAAAGTTTAGACACTAGTGCTTCGGAAACCAGGGAATAAATATAGAAGTTTTTCGTTTATATTCCGCAAACTCCGGCCTGTCGCCATAGGTGGCCTCTAACATGCTCACCCCAGATACCTTTAAGAGCAGAAAAGTGATGGTGGCGGGTCCTAGCAAGGCTAGGGGGCTGATAGCGACGCTGAATATGCCAATTCCCCACCAGAGTAGGGCTTCGCCAAAATAGTTCGGATGGCGGGAATAGCGCCAGATCCCCGATTGAATCATCTTTTTCCCATTGCCTGGGATTTTCTTGAATACGAATTTTTGCCAGTCTGCGGCTGTTTCGCAGGCGAGTCCGACGGCCCAGAGGATCAAGCCAACGATTTCGAGAGAGCCAATTTCTTTGCCGCTACCGAATCCCACAAAAAGGGGGATCGCGATGGGTAGCATCAAGGCGCCTTGTAGTAAAAAAACTTGTAAGTAAGTGCGCCAAAGCCAATGCTTGCCCCATTCTTCGCGCCATTTGGCGTAGCGCCAATCCTCTTTCTTGGTGAGATTGCGGATGGCCATATAGCTGATTAGGCGAATGGCCCAAAAACAAATCATGGTTAGCAAAATCAAATCACGGAGAGTGCTTGCATTGCGCTCCACTATCAGGAGCAGGGAGATCACTACGAATCCACCGCCCCAAGCCAGATCTGCTAAATCATTCTTCTTTAGCCATAAGGCTAAGAGAAAGAAAAAAGTGCAGTAGACCACGAGGGCAGCGGCAATAAATAGCATCTTAGGCGGTTTTTACGGCGCGTGCTTTTTTGGAAGCTAAGCCAGCCTTCTCTTTTTTCGCGATGCGCTTTTCCATATACATAACCATTGGGTTAGCTACGAAAATGGTGGAAGGAATCGAGATCGAGAATCCAATTAACATGGCCAAAGCGAAATCGCCGATCACAGATCCGCCAAGCAACCAGAGACTGATCACCACGAAATCCGTGCAGGCAACCGTTAGGATGGTTCGGCCGAGGTTTAGGTTAATGGATTTGTTCACCACATCGTAGAGGCTCATGTTTGGGTGAGTCTTGCCGAAATCGCGAATACGATCGTAGATCACGATTGTATCGTTGCAGGAGTAACCAGCAATCGTAAGCAATGCTGCAACGGTGGAGAGGTTAAACTCTTTGCGCATCACGATCCATACACCCACTGTGATGATCACATCGAAGAGAAGTGCGCGCACGATCCCTGGCGCAAAGCGGAAATCGAAACGGAAGGTGATATAGATCAAGATCCCGAGTGCAGCGGCAAGCACGGATAGAATCGCAGAAGTGCGGAGCTCTTCCCCAGCTTGCGGGCCTACCACATCCACTTTGGCGATGGAATAGGAGCCAGCGTCCAATTTTGCTTTCAGAATATTTTCTACCTGATCGCCCACGCTTTTTGTTTTTTCTGGATCTACTTGGGTTTTGATCAAGAAATCTTTGTGACCCGTATCTTGCATTTCGATCACAGCCGCATCGCGCATTCCATTTTCAGAAAGTGCGGTACGAAGGGTGCCGATATCCCAGCTTTGTGGGAGACGAACTTGCACTTCAGCACCGCCAGTAAAGTCGATGCCATAGTTCAAGCCAATCGTGAAAAGACCCACGATGCTGAGAATTACCGCTGCAGTAGAAGCCCAAATGAAGGGGCGGCTCATCTTGAGGAAGTCTACATTGAGAGTGTGTGGAATAAGTTGAAACAAGGGAGGCTCCTTCTTAGATGCTCAAGTGGTCAATTTTACGATTTTTCATATGGATATAAGCATCAAAGAAGAGCTTACATACAGTAACCGCACAGAAAAGGGTGGTGGCGATACCGATCAGCAAGGTGATCGCAAAGCCCTTGATGGGGCCAGAGCCGAAATTCAAGAGAATGATCGCCACGATGCCGTGGGTGATATTCGCGTCAAAAATACAGCTGAAGGCTTTGTCGAATCCGGCTTGGATAGCGGCCACAGCGGCCTTTCCTTCCAAGAGTTCATCTCGAATCCGCTCAAAGATAATCACGTTACTATCCACCGCCATACCGATCGTGAGGGCAAGACCCGCAATGCCAGGGAGGGTAAGGGTAGCGTCGATACCAATCAGAATCGCAAAAGTGAACATCAAGTTGAAGAGGAGGGATACTACGGCCACTGCTCCGCTCATGCGGTAGTAGCCAAGCATGAAGATGAACACGAGAGCGCAGCCCACGAGCCCGGCAGTGATACCGTGGCGAATGGAGTCGGCACCGAGGGAGGGACCAATCACGCGTTGCTCTAGCAATTCAAGACGTGCAGGCAAGGCACCGGCACGAAGCACGATGGCTAAATCTTTCGCTTCTTTAAAGGCCTGATCGCCACCAGCACGGCCTAGAGTGATTTGGCCATGTCCGCCAGGGATTTTCCCTTGGATCACAGGGGCGGAGTGGATCACATCATCCAGTACGATCGCGAGGCGGTGACCGATATTCGCGCCCGTTACCGCTTCAAATACTCCAGCGCCGCGAGGGTTTAATTGAAAGGAAACAATGGGGCTTTGGTTTTGTTGGTCGAAGCTTACGAAAGCATCTTGAAGCTCATTGCCCGTGAGTTCGATTTTGGAGAACAATAGGTAAGGAATATTTTTGCCGGCTTCGCGCTCGAATACCACTTGGCTATTTTCAGGGATTTTGCCTTTTAGTTCAGCATTGAGTTTATCCAAATAGTCGGCATATTTTTCGCCTTCTTTATAGACAATGCCTTTTTCCTTTTCCACTTGGGTTACCAGAGCGAGGAGCTGAGGCATCGGCATGGCTTCATCATTTACCATCTTGAATTCAAGGCGAGCGGTACGACCCACAAGTTGTTTTGCGCGCTCTACTTCCTTTACACCAGGAAGCTCTACAACCACTTGGTTATCGCCCTTGGTGGTAATGGTTGGTTCGCTCACACCGAACTCATCGATACGATTACGAATCACCTGTAAGCTTTGGTTTAAGGTATTTTCCTTGAGACTGCCACGATAGTCGCGGCCGATGGCGAGGGTGAGCACGCCAGGTTTTTCGTCCACAATGCGTAGAGAGTTGGCGTATTGTTTCTTCAGGGTTTCGCGAAGCGCTTCGGAAGTAATACCCGAGAACTTAAAGTCGAGCTTTGGGTCTTCAGGGATTTCCAAGTTAGCCGCACTTAGCTGCACAGAGCCTTGGTTCTTCTCCACTTCGCCCTTTAGGCCGTCAACGAGGCGTTCCAAAACTTCTTTATACACTTTCTGGAAATCCACTCCATACACCATATAGAGCCCGCCTTGGAGGTCGAGGCCTAAGTTAACCTTCTTCTTAAAGGGAAACTTTGTGGTTTCTAGATTTAGGTTCGCCACTGTAGGGAAAACATGCACAAAGCCTGTGCCTAAAAAGAAAACCAAGAGTACGAAACGAAACCACCATGAACGCGACATAAGTAACCCTCTGTATATGGATCCGAAAAAACCGTAGCAGGAAAAAAACAAAAATACTAGGGTGTGTTTCGCGAAGGCTTTGCTGCGCCGCTTCTGTGAGCAAATGTGGCAGGACAAATACTGCTTTCTTTGGTATGAATCTGCCATGACAAATTCCACTTTTGCTCGTCTTAACTACGATCCCACAAACCTTTCTCGCGAAATGAAGCGTCACTATATTTCAGCTACCGATGCAGAGATTCAAACGATGCTGAAATCGTTGGGGGCGCATTCGCTAGATGATCTTTTTGCTCACGTTCCGCAGGATGTGCGCATGGGCGCGGATCTAAAGATTCCTGATGAGCTCGGCTATGAAGATTTGATCAAGCACATGGAGAAGTTGGCGGCAAAAAATAATGTGCACACTTCTTTTTTAGGCGATGGACTCCAGCAATATAAAGTGATGTCGGTAGTGCCCCATGTTTTGAGCATTCGGAATCTCACTACTGCCTATACTCCGTATCAGCCAGAACGCAGCCAGGGCACGCTCACTTGTCTTTGGATTTATCAGTGCGCTATTTCTGCACTCACCGGCTTTGAAGCCATTAATGCTTCCTTCTATGATCGCGCTACTAGTTTATTCGAAGCGATCAAGTGTGCGCAGCGACTTGTAGATGATTCCGATACAGTGCTCCTCGCTGGGTCTCTATTTCCGGGTGACCTCCAAACCCTCGCTACTTTGGCGATGGATACAGATTTGAAACTTGAAATCGTTCCCATTAATCCAGAAACGGGAACTGTGAGCGCGCAAGCTATGGAAGTAGCCGCGAAGAAAATCGGTAAAAAATTGGCCTGTATCGCTTTTCCGCAAGTGAATGCACTCGGGTGCTTAGAAGATGTGGATGGGCTCACTCGTCTTGCTGAGACTCTCACGGTAAAAAGCATTGCCGTGATTGATCCAATTCTGCTCGCCAGCGGCGGACTCAAACCACCTTCGAAATTTGGCGATTCTGGCGCAAGCATGTTCGTGGCGGAAGGGCAGCATTTGGCAATAGGTCCTAACTATGGTGGCCCAGGCCTCGGAATCTTTGGTATCCGTTTTAATGACCAACAAAAGAATGATATCCGCCAGACCGCTGGCCGCTTCATCGGGAAGGGCAAAGATATTCACGGCCGCGATGCATTCTCGATTGTGCTCGCCACCCGCGAGCAGCATATCCGCCGCGATAAGGCCACTTCCAATATTTGTTCTAACCAAAGTTACCTAGCCACTGTGGCTGGCGCTTCTCTTTTGGAGCGTGGGAATGAAGGGCTAGCTGCTAGCTGTGAAGCCGCTCGCAACAATGCGCTGGAGGCGGCACGTCGTCTCACGGAACTTCCTGGTGTAGAGCTCGCTTTTCCAAAAACACCTTTCTGGAACGAGATCACCCTGAAACTTCCCTTAAGTGCCCATGATGTGATCCAAAAAGGATCGAAGGCTAAGCTCCATGTTGGTGTGGATGTTTCACATCGCGTGAGGAGTGGTAGCAATCAGTACTTGTTGATTTCCTTCACGGATCTTCATACTGGGGCTGATATCGATAAACTCGTGAATTTTTTCAGCGCACTTTTCACCGGAACAAAACATAGCCACCAAAATGCAGCTCCTGTGCCTGGGGGATTGCTACGCCAAGGCAGTGTGGCGATTCCAAAAATTCCAGCGGTGCAAATTCGGGAATACTATCTCGCCCTCGGCGAGCAGAACGTGAGTCCAGACGATCATATTTACGCGCTTGGCTCCTGCACCATGAAGTATAATCCCTATATCAATGATTATGCGGCTGCCTTGCCCGGTTTCACCAACTTGCACCCAGAGGCTCCGATTGAAGATTCGCAAGGAGCCCTCGAAATCATTCACTCCACTCAGGAATATTTCAAAGCTATCACTGGCCTTGCTGGCGTTACCACCCAGCCTGTAGCTGGCGCACAAGGGGAGTTAGTTGGGATTAAAATGTTTCAAGCCTATCACCGTGATCGCGGTGAACAGCGAGATATTTTGCTCATTCCACGCTCTGCTCACGGCACTAACCCTGCCACAGCGACCATGGCTGGTTTCGCTTCCGATAATATTAAGCTGATCGAAGCCGATAGCACCGGACAAATGAATCTAGAGCAAGTGCATTCTCTTGTGCATGAATTTGGCAAACGCATCGCCGGCATCATGGTTACTAATCCAAATACGAGCGGTATCTTAGAGACCAATTTCAAAAAAGTAGCAGATCTTGTGCATTCCGTGGGCGGACTCGTCTATATGGATGGCGCCAACATGAACGCGATTGCCGGCTGGCTTGATCTCGGCAAAATGGGCGTAGATGCGGTTCACAATAATACGCACAAAACTTGGTCGATCCCCCATGGGGGTGGTGGTCCGGGTGATGCGTTTGTTGCTGTGAGCGCGAAGTTGATTGATTTCTTGCCTGGTTATCAAGCGGTGAAAACAGGGGAAAGCTATTCTCTGGAGAAACCGAAGAAATCGATTGGTTCTTTCCATCGTCACTTCGGAAATTTTGCCCACAAAGTTCGTTGCTATACTTATCTCAGAGCACTTGGCAAAGAAGGGGTGCGCAAAATGAGTGCGGTAGCAGTTCTCTCTGCTCGCTATTTGCATAAAGACCTTTCTAAACTTTTCCCTACGCTACCCATCGGTGCTGAGAATACTCCACGTATGCATGAATTCATCCTCACGCTCTCGAAGGAAAGTTTCGCGCGCGTGGAAAGCGTTGGCCTGCAAAAGTCGAATGTGATTCCTCGTATCGGGAAGCTCTTCCTGGACTTCGGATTGCACGCGCCTACCGTGGCGTTTCCGGAAGTGCTTGGCCTCATGCTGGAGCCCACAGAAAGCTATACCAAATCCGAATTAGATGATTTTCTTGAAACGGTGCACATGATCCATTCTATCGTGCATGAATCTCCTGAGGTATTGCACTCTGTGCCGCACTTCACGCCAATCGATCGAGTAGATGAGGTGTATGCCAATAAGAATCTACTTCTCAGTGAAACTTTAACCGCCAAACTACCAGAAATACTTCCTAACCGAGTGTCGGCGGATGATCTCACTAAAATGAACAAGCATGAGATTTGGGATCGTATTCGAGTGGCGAATAAAAAAGTTGCTGCGAAAGCATGATAGGCGTTGGCAGCAAGGGGAAGGCTACCCGCGAAGGCATGAACTTGGCGGCTCGCCTACATATTCCGCACTTTGCGCAAGGCACACCGATACCACCCGAAATTCAGTTTCTTTTTTTCTACGAAGAGGGAGCGCTTTTTCTCGGTGATCTTGAGGAGAAATTCGGGAAACCTTTTCTCGTGGATTATCTCTCCGATGAATTTTACCATCGCCTAGAAACAGCATCCAAAAAAGATCCATTGCTTAAGGCAAGTGGCTTCGAAAAAGGAAATCGCACGTTTCTCGATGCGAGCTATGGCCTGGGCTATGATTCCATTTTTTTGGCCAGCCGTGGCTTCGGCGTCACTGCCTGTGAACGCAACCCTTATGTCTATGAGTTTGCGGTGGATGCGTTAGTACGCCTAAAAGATGGCGGCGGCATTAGTAGAAATCCACCACAAATTTTTTTGGGATCTGTGGCGGAGTACATAAAAGAGTATCCAGCAGAACGTTTTGATACTGTTTACTTTGATCCCATGTATCCTGAAGCGGGCGGGCGTTCTGCCCTGGCGAAAAAGGAGATGCGGATTTTTCGTGCTCTAGTTGGGGATGACATCGATGCAAAAGAGTTGTTTCCGCTTCTATTGAGCCGGGCAAAGAATAGGTTAGTAATTAAGCGGCCGGATGATGCGCCAAGCTTGGTGCCTGAATCGACGAGAAAAGTAGATATTAAGTTTGAGGGAAAGAGTGTTCGCTTTGATGTCTATCTAGTGGATTTAAACTAGCGACAATCGTTAGCGCAACGATTCTTAGCCATCTCTTGAAAGGGATCTGTCTTCGCCACTAGCACATCTGCGCGTGCAGCCTGGAAAATGAAGAAGCCAAGAGCGAACAAGAAAAACACGTATTTTAATCCATCACGCATAAACAAACTCCCATATATGTCTGTTCGGATAAGTGGCTGGATTTCTTTAGTGAATTTCTTTTATCCAATAAAAAAAGCGTAAGGCCTTTGATTTCCTTACGCTTTTCAAATTGTGATGAAATTGTTTAAATACAACTAGTTAGCTGTATTTAACTAGCTAAGCGAGCCTGTTTAAAAAACTGCAACGATGTATAGGCAGTTTTTTACAGACCTTAGTAGCGGTAGTGCTCAGGCTTAAACGGACCTTGCACGTTCAAGTGTAGGTAATCCGATTGTTTGCGGGTGAGCTTGGTGAGTTTCACACCCACTTTTTCCAAATGAAGTGCTGCCACTTTTTCGTCCAAGTGTTTTGGTAGACGGTAAACATCTACTTTTTTGTACTTCTCACGGTTCGTGAAGAGCTCAATCTGCGCCAAAGTTTGGTTCGTGAAAGAGTTACTCATCACGAAGGATGGGTGACCCGTTCCGCAACCAAGGTTCACGAGACGGCCTTTAGCCAACACGATGATCTCCTTGCCGCTCTTCATGGTGTGAATATCCACTTGTGGTTTTACTTCACGCATTTTGGAGTTCGCACCAAGCCATGCCATATCGATTTCGATATCGAAGTGACCAATATTACATACGATCACGCCGCTCTTCATGGCTTCGAAGTGTTCGCGGCGGATGATATCGCAGCAACCAGTAGCGGTAACCACGATATCGGCTTCCTTCACTGCTTCTTCCATGGTGGTTACTTCGTAACCTTCCATCGAGGCTTGCAAGGCGCAGATAGGATCGATTTCGGTGATCAATACGCGAGCGCCGTACATACGTAGGGAAGCGGCAGAGCCTTTACCCACATCGCCGAAGCCAGCCACAACAGCCACCTTGCCAGCCATCATCACGTCAGTAGCGCGCTTGATACCGTCTGCGAGAGATTCACGGCAGCCGTAGAGGTTGTCGAATTTCGATTTCGTTACGGAATCGTTCACGTTGATGGCAGGGATTTTCAATTCGCCATTCTTCAACATTTGGTGAAGGTGGTGAACGCCAGTGGTGGTTTCTTCCGAGATACCGATAATTTTTTTGAGGAGCTGAGGAAATTTATCGTGCACCATTTTGGTGAGGTCGCCGCCATCATCCAAAATCATATTGAAGCCTTGTGCGCCCCAACCGGTGATGGTTTGCTCGATGCACCAGTCATACTCGTCCAAGCCCTCGCCTTTCCAGGCGAATACAGGAACGCCTGCAGCAGCCATTGCTACAGCAGCATGATCTTGGGTAGAGAAAATATTGCAAGAGCTCCAACGCACTTCTGCGCCGAGTTCTTTCAAGGTTTCGATTAGCACCGCGGTTTGAATCGTCATGTGCAAGGAGCCCGTAATTTTTGCGCCTTTGAGTGGCTTGGTTTTACCAAACTCTTTACGGAGCGACATGAGTCCTGGCATTTCAGTTTCCGCGATATGAATTTCTTCACGTCCCCAGCGGGCGAGTTCAGCGAAAACCTTTGGATCGTTCATCGCTTCCTGACAAACGCGATAGTCACGTGTGCCGGCTGTGTTAGTGGTAGGTTTTGTTTTTTTGGTCAGTGTTTTTGTGCTCATATGGGCACTAAATTACGCGAACAAAATGGAAATAGCTAGGGCATTTCTCTGGTTTTTCATAGCTAATTGCGCCCTGCGATACACGATACCGTAGCTCTATTTTGCTCTAGGCCTGCCCAAATCGTGCCGAAGAGTTAGTAAGTAATGAAATTGTTCATACTTCTATTTACTTTTGGGGAAATCATGAGAAAAAGCTTACTTGCTCTATTTTTATTGGGCGCTCTCAGCGCCTGCGCAAGTTCACCGGTAACAGTGGCTAGCCAGACCGTAGCCGGCAATCGTAAAATTGCCAGCGTCTACCAGTGCCCAGACCAAGGGGCTGCTTTCGAGGCGCTTTTGGCTCAATACCAGTCTTGCCAAAGTGGCTATGCTCAGGGATGTAATAATTTTTGCTCCGGCGCGAGTGTGTTCGTGCAGGCTCCCGCATCCGAAAGCCCACCACCCGGCCCCGTGGATATTTGTCGCAGTGAAGGGCGCAGGCGGCAAGTTCAGCAAGATATGAACGCAACCGCTATGGGCCAGGGGCCAGTTCATGCTTTCGGAAATTCGGAAGATGAATGCGTGCAAAATGCTCTTTCTTCCGCAGCAGCCTATAGCTTAGAAGATGCCTGCAACGATCAGGCTACTTGCGTAAAAAATTGCTCGGTGAAAGCTGCGGGCCGTCCCTTTATTGGCCAGGTTCGCCCAACCACAGTGACCATCAGCGAAGCGATTAAGAAAGACAGATGCGGTGGCGGTGGACCCGTTTGTATTCAGCTTTGTGAGGCGAGTTTAAATGCTGGAAAACTAAACGAAGCACGGAACAATTGCATTAGCGCGAATGGAGTTCCTTCTTGTAGTGCTCGTATTGTGAGTCCAATCAATGAATACTATAACGATGGAAAGCAACGTTGCTCAGCACAAGTGGAAGTCACACCTGATGCGAAAGTGAGCTGCGATGTAAATCTAAAAGCGACGAACAATATTCAATATGATGGGTACCGTCCAGGTCGCGGGCACGACCGTGATCCCCGTGATCGTGACTATGATAACTCCTTCCATAATCACTAGGAACTAAGTACCTATTCTTTCACGCCCCAGCGAGCGAGCAATTCCGCTTCCTCTCTGGGGTTTGTTATTTTCTTAAACTTTGCGCCGGTTGTTCCTTTTACCCGGGATTCACAAGTTTTCCAGTCTTTATCTCGATAGAGAGTTCCACCTACATAGCTCAAATACATCACTAGATCTGGCTTCACTTTCTCTTTTGGCTTTGGCAGCTTCGTATCTTCTGGGATTCGGTTTAGATCCTCGCTGTACTCGCTTAGCGGTCCATCATATAATGAGATACTCGTGTTCTTCGCAAAGGACACAGCGATCTCATCGCAACGTTCATTGCCGGGAGTGCCCACATGCCCCCGCACATAGTGCCAGTCAATCTCGAATTTATGCTTATCCACGATGGCGCGGAGTGCTTCCCAGAGATCCCGATTCGTGATTTCTTTTCCTTCTGCATTTTTCCAATTATTGCGAATCCAGCCGAAGATCCATTGGCTCATGCCACGAATGAGATAGGTAGAATCGGTATAAATAGAAATCTGCTTAGAGCTCACTTTTTGAGCCGCCGCGAGACATTTCAGCCCTTCCAGCGCCGCCGTCATTTCCATGCGATTATTCGTCGTATGCGCTGCGCCGCCTCCTAGTTCCTTCACGCGTCCGGTGGGGGAAAGTAGAATGGTGCCCCAGCCACCAGGGCCAGGATTTCCAGAGCAAGCGCCATCGGTGAACATGCGAATTGAAGTGGTCATATAGGAGTTTTACGCGAGTCTTGGGTTTGCCAGCAAGACATGATAAAAAAAAGTGAGGGTTAAATTATGTATCACAGTGCACAAGGCGTTCACACCAAGCAGGCTCACAAAGGTATTCCGGAAGGAGCCGTGGAAGAAGAACAGGGTAGGGGCGGTTTTTTTGGCCGTGTTTCCCATCTCATTCGCAAAGAGCAGAGCACGCGCTGGAAAAAAATTGAAGGCCCGCTAAAACCGCGCATGTTTGATCTCGTGAAGTGCGCGCACACCAGCACCCGTCAGCGCCTATTTTATAACCAAGATGTGGTGCTCTATTCCCAGTGGATAAAGCCAATCGCTGCCAGTCAAAAGGATTTGCGAGCTTTCCGCAATGCGGATGGCGATATGATTTATTTCGCTCATATTGGCACCGGAAAATTGCTCACCGAGTATGGGATTTTCACCTATCGCCCGGGTGATTATCTCGTGGTGCCGAAGTGTATCGCGCACGTGGTTTTGCCAGACCTAGATTCGCAGTTTTTCTTAATTGAAAATCTGAGTGGTGATTTCCGCGAGCCAGACCGCGGAATCGCAGGACGCCACGCTGTTTATGATATCGCGCAAATTGAGCAACCTGATCTAGCGGGTCTCCAAACTCATTTGCAGACGAGCGGGCAGCGCTGCCTCGAAGTGGAAGTGAAGCACACCAACGAGATCACCCGTTTTGAGTATAGCGATTGTCTTTTTGATGTGATCGGTTGGAAAGGGGATTTCTTCCCATTCAAATTGAATATGGATCAGATTATGCCGCTGATGAGCCATCGCGCGCACGTGCCGCCGAGCGCACATACCACTTTTGTGGCGCCCAACTTTGTGGTTTGTTCCTTTGTGCCGCGCCCCTTAGAGAGCGATGAAGATGCTCTTCGTGTGCCGTTCTATCACCAGAATATCGACTACGATGAAATTCTCTTTTATCACAATGGCGATTTCTTCAGCCGTGCGAACCTCCACTCCGGCATGCTTAGTTTTCACCCCGCGGGATTTCCCCATGGTCCGCATCCACTCGCGAAAGATAAAGTAAAAGGGAAAACCCATACGAATGAATATGCGGTGATGATTGATACTCGTCGCCCGTTGCTTCGTGATCCAGTTATGGACAGCCTCGAATTCGCCGACTATTGGAAGAGCTGGCAAGTATGAGCATCGACAGGCAAAAAAATATTGCGATGCTGAAGCAAGTTACCAAAGATAGGCAGCAACATACCCTCTTGCACGCGCTTGGCATGGAAATTCTTCATATCGGTGAAGATAAGATTTCTGCGCGCATGCCTGTAGATGAGCGCACTGTGCAGTTCTACGGGATGCTTCATGGCGGGGCCAGTCTTGCTCTTGCAGAAACTCTGGCCTCCATGGGCGCCTTTATCTTTATCGATGCGGATACGCAAATGTGTGTGGGCCAAGAAATTAATGGCAATCATATTCGCAGTGCCACTTCGGGCAGTGTAATAGGAGAGGCGAAACCTGTTCACCTCGGGCGCACTAGCCAAGTGTGGCAAATTGAAATCAAGAATGAAGAGAATAAACTCGTTTGTCTTTCTCGTATGACAATCGCGGTTGTGCCGAAGCGATGAGAGAGTTCGTTAGTCTCAATAATAAAAATATTCGTCTTTGGTTCTTGATGTCCTTTCAGGCTGGAGCGATTAACGCGGGCGCATTTTTAGCCTGTAAAAGTTTTGCCACTCATACCACTGGCTTTGCCACTCTCTTTGGAGTGGGCTTTGCGCAGGGGCATTACTTTGAAGCCTTCGGCATGCTCACCGTGCCGCTATTCTTTCTGCTTGGTTCGATGATCACGGCGCGCTTCGTGGAGCTGCCGCTCTCGGAAGGGCATCCTCCCGACTATCGCATCCCTTGTGCGATCATTATCGCTTCGCTACTACTCACGATGGGGTTAGGCCTCGGCGGCTATTTCGGCGCTTACTTGGATCAGGTTTTTGGTTCCCGAGATTTTATTCTTTTGATTCTTTTGTGTTTGGCTAGTGGCCTGCAAAATGCGCTCGCCTCCAACGGCAAGGGCACCATGATTCGAACCTCTCACATGACGGGGAATACCACGGATTTAGCGGTGAGCTTGGTTCGTATTTTTTACGCGAAACAATTTAATATAAAATATACCCGCGATTGGCGCATCACGAATACAAGAGCGGGTATCATCATCTGCTTTATTTTGGGATCGTTAGCATCCGCCTACTTTTTTCAGGCCGTGCACTACTTTGGATTCCTTTTGCCGCTCATGAGTGCCGTCTATCTCTACTACGCGCTTTCCCATCAAAGGGATTATCACGTATACCCGCGGCCCCAGAATCCTCACATCTGACGTACGCGTTTATCCACAGCTAGTGCCGCCTCGCGCACCGCTTCGGCGAGAGTAGGGTGCGCGTGGAAGGCGCGGGCAATGTCTTCACTGCTTGCGCCGAACTCCATCGCCATCACGGCCTCAGAAATCATATCAGAAGCCCTGGGCCCAAGAATATGCACGCCGAGCACTCTATCCGTGGTCTTATCGGCCAATATTTTTACGAGTCCATCGGTTGAATCCATAGTGCGAGCGCGACCATTCGCCGTGAAGGGAAAGGTTCCCACATTATAGGCAATGCCTTTTTCTTTGAGCTGCTCTTCGGTTTGACCCACGCTAGCAAGCTCTGGCCAGGTATAAACAACTCCTGGAACGGTTTCATAGTTCACGTGGCCTGGCTTTCCTGCGATGGTTTCCGCCACTGCTACGCCTTCTTCTTCTGCCTTGTGGGCGAGCATCGGCCCCTCGATCACATCGCCGATAGCATAAATATTCGGCACCTTAGTTCTTAAGTGTGCATCCACTGCAACGCGGCCAAGTTTATCTTTTTCAATACCCACAAATTCAAGACCAAGATTTTCCGTAAAGGCTCTGCGTCCGGCGGCTACGAGCACATAATCACCTTCTAGTGCTTCCATGGCTTCGCCATTTTTTCCTTCGATTTGAACGGTAACAGAATTATTGCTAACACGAGCTCCAAGTACTTTGGTGTTAAGCAAGAATTTGAAGCCTTGCTTCTCTAAAATCTTTTGCATTTGCTGAGTCATCTGGCGATCCATGCCGCCGCAAATTTTATCGCCGTATTCCACCACAGTTACGATGGCGCCCAAGCGAAGCCATACAGAACCAAGCTCTAGCCCGATCACTCCGCCACCAACTACGATCAAATGCTTTGGTACCACGGGAAGCGAAAGCGCTTCTGTGGAGGAAATAATTCTCTCTTTATCAAACACGAGAGTGGGCAATTGATTCGGCACGCTTCCCGTGGCGATCACAATATTTTTTGCTTCCACTGTTTTTTCTGTGCCATCGCCTGCGCGCACTTTTACGCTGGTGGGGGAGAGGATACTGCCCATCCCATTGAGCCAGGTGATTTTATTTTTCTTAAACAAGAAGGCGATGCCGTTGGTAAGGTCTTTCACCACTTTGTCTTTTCGCGAAAGCATGGCAGGCAAATCAAGCTCCACCGAACCTACGCGAATCCCGTGCGCACCAAAATGATACTTGGCCATGTCGAAGTGTTCCGAAGATTCGAGCATCGCTTTCGAAGGGATACAGCCCACATTAAGGCATGTACCGCCGAGAGTTTTCTCTTTCTCCACAACGGCTACTTTCAATCCCAACTGGGCGGCACGAATGGCGCACACATAACCACCAGGGCCAGAACCTATAATCACGAGGTCAAATGAGTCACTCATAGGAGAATTCCTTATACTTCGAGCAAGATACGCTGCGGATCTTCAATGGCTTCTTTTACTTTCACCAGAAATGTAACAGCCTCTTTGCCATCCACAATACGATGATCATAGGAGAGGGCCACATACATCATAGGGCGAATTTCGATTTTCTTATCGATCACTACGGCGCGATCTTCAATTTTGTGCAGACCTAAAATGGCGCTTTGGGGTGGATTGAGAATGGGGGTGCTCATGAGCGAACCATACACACCACCATTGGTAATTGTGAAGGTGCCGCCACCAAGATCGGTGGGCGAAATTTTTCCATCGCGAGCTTTGGTAGCAAAATTGCGAATCGCAAGCTCTACCCCAGAGAGAGAAAGATTTTCCGCGTTTTTAATCGAAGGAACAACGAGACCCTTCTCCGTGCCCACCGCAATTCCGATATTATAGTAGTCGTGATACACAATCTCATCACCCTCGATGAACGCATTCACTTCTGGAATTGCCTTGAGCGCCTCAATAGCTGCTTTCACAAAGAAGCCATTAAAGCCAAGGCCTACGCCGTGCTTTTCTTTAAATTTATCTTTGTACTTTTCCCGCAGGCTCATCACAGCGGTCATATCAATTTCATTGAAAGTAGTGAGCGTAGCCGCATTATGCTGCGACTCTAATAATCTTTGCGCAATCCGCTTGCGAATAGTGGTCATCGGCACACGGCGCACGCCGCCGCTCGATGCTACCGCAGCAGTTGGTTTTGGTGGCGCAATCGCGGGAGCTGGAGTAGCTGGCGCTTTTGCAGTGGCCGATTCCGCATCGAATTTTGTGATGCGACCATCTTTGCCGGTGCCTTGAATGCTGGTAGGGTCCAAATTATTCTCAGCCACTACTCTGCGAACTGCAGGGCTTAAACTTGCAGCGGCACTGGAGTTAGCCGCCGGAGCAGGAGTAGCAACTGAAGGGCTCGCAACCGCAGGGGCAGCAGCGGCCACATTGCCTTTGGCTTCCGTATCAATCGATCCTACCACGGAGCCGATTTGAATCGTGGTTCCTGCCTTGGTGATGATGCTTAATTTGCCATCATTCTCCGCCACAACTTCAACGGTCGCTTTATCCGTTTCCAGGCTGAGCAGCACATCGTTTTTCTTTACCGCATCGCCATCTTTTTTTAGCCATTCAGCGATGGTGGCCTCGGTGATCGATTCGCCAACGGCGGGAACTTTAATATCTACTTTCATTTGAAGCATCCTTTAACGATTTCTAACTGTTCATGCGCATGTAATTTTGGAGAACCAATGGCGGGCGAAGCCCTCTCCGTGCGGCCTACATAGCGGAAGGCCACTCCACGGCTCGCGAAAATTTCTTGAAGGCGTGGTGCCACAAAGAAATACGCGCCCATGTTTTTTGGTTCCTCTTGGGCCCAAATAATGTTTTTCAAATTGGTATAGGATTTCACTATTGAAGCAATTTTTTCCGCAGGAAAAGGATAAAA
>CAIPTA010000116.1 GCA_903867855.1 Oligoflexia bacterium
AAACCTACGATGGCCGCTTCAAGGATATCTTTCAGGATGTGTTCACCAAAGAGTTCGAGGGCAAGTTTACAGAGAGAAAAATCACTTATGAACACCGCTTGATTGACGACATGGTGGCGAGCGCCCTCAAGATGCATGGCGAATTCGTATGGGCCTGCAAAAACTACGATGGCGATGTGCAATCCGATACTGTAGCTCAAGGCTTCGGCTCGCTTGGTCTCATGACCAGCGTGCTCATCACTCCCGATGGCAAGCTCATGGAAGCGGAAGCCGCCCACGGCACTGTGACTCGGCACTACCGCATGCACCAACAAGGTAAGCCAACGTCTACGAATCCTATCGCCTCCATCTTTGCGTGGACTCGCGGCCTCGCTTTCCGTGGAAAATTAGACAGCAACAAAGAGCTCATTCACTTCGCCGAAACGCTAGAAAAAGTATGCGTGGATGTGGTGGAATCCGGCAAGATGACTAAAGACCTTGCTGTTTGTATCTACGGCAGTGAATTGAAAGAATCTCAATACCTCACTACGGAAAATTTCTTAGAAGCACTTGCCACAGAAATGCAGATGCGCCTGGCCTAAGCTTTGACAGAAATTGAATTCGTACAAAAAAAACAAGTGCAAATTATTAATCGATTTGCATTTGTTTTCTGTTTCTCTGCTTTGGTGATCGGCGCAGCCCTCTATTTTTTGCAAATTCAATTCATGGCGTCAATCGCAGCACTAGTTGCTGTCGGATTCCTACTGGCGCCACTACTCAATAAATTTAATCTCTATAATTTTTCTCGCTATGCTCTTCTAATCAATGCCAACCTCGCCATTTATGCTTACTCAAACAGCCTAGGGATTGCCTCACAAACTCACTTATGGTTTTTCACCATTGCTATATTTCCCTTGGTAATATTTCGCTTTGAAGAAACTAAGCAGCTACTAATCTTCATAGCGATTCCAGCACTGCTTCTTTTATTTTCTAACCTTACTAATTTTCACTATTCACTTTTACCGCAAATAGAGCTCGATCCATCAGCCACACGCATTATTTCTCTACTCATGCTGAGCCTATCGTTGCTCAGTACAATTTTAGCCGTGCTAAGCGTTGCCCTGAACTTTCAGCGCTTCAATACGAACGAAAAAGACAAAGCCAAGGCTTTAATCGATTCCGCGGAGATGAAAGTCACTGACTCTGAAAAATACCTACGGGTAGTATTAGATTCAATTCAACAAGGAGTATGGGGGCTTAATACCGAAGGAAAAGTTACCTTTATCAATCAAACAGCAATTCGTTTGCTCGGCTACGACAGCGAAAATGAAATCATTGGCCAACTTATGCATGCGCTCGTGCACCATACCTATGCCAATGGGGTGCCTCACCCGCGGACCAGTTGCCCTATGTACGACTCCTTCCTCAATGGAAAAACTCATTATGTGGCAGACGATGTGCTCTGGCGAAAAAATGGCAGCTCATTCCCGATTGCTTATTATAGCGCCCCTATTTTCCGAGACAATGAATGCATCGGTTCGGTGGTTTCCTTCGAAGACTTAACCGATCGTAAAGAATTAACGAAAAAATTAGAAATTGAACAACAGAAAAGTATTCGAAGCGCAAAACTTGCTTCGCTAGGCGAAATGTCTGCCGGAATCGCTCATGAAATCAATAATCCTTTAACAATTATTTCAGGCATGGTTGAGACACTTCCCCTATCCTTGCAAAACCCAGAAAAACTGGAGTTAAAAATACTTGGAATTAAAAAGGCAGTGGGGCGCATAGTAAAAATTATTGCTGGTCTTAAGAAATTTGCCCGCACAGGAGATCAAGTTGAGTTCGCTCCTTTTTCTTTAGAGGATATAGTCCGAGATGTGCTTGTGCTGTGTGAATCTAGCTCCAAGAAGAATAGCGTTCCAATCAGCTTCGAATCTCAAAGCTCTTCCTACATCACCTGTAATGAAATAGAAATTGAGCAGGTATTAATAAATATGATTAATAACGCAGTAGACGCCGTAAAAGATCTAGACGAAAAGTGGATAAAATTAAGAATATTTGAATTAGACAATTTTATGATTTTACAAATTAAAGATTCAGGCACCGGAATACCTGAAGACTTAAAAGTAAAAATCTTTGAGCCGTTTTTTACTACCAAAAAGATTGGCGAAGGAACCGGATTAGGGCTATCCATTTCTAAGGGTATTTTGCATGAACATGGCGCGTCCATCAGCGTTCTTGATCATTGCGAAAACACCTGCTTTGAAATTAGATTCAATAAATATGGTATCGCAAAATAGCGATATGCGATTCAATCGCCAAGGCCAATGAAACGTAGTAACGCCTGCAAAAAGCCAAGGGGCTTTACTGCGTTAGGTGAATCAGGATCCGTCGGCGCAGAATCATATTCACCTAAGGCGTGATAAAACTTTTTAAAGTCTTTTTCTTTAGCCCAGGCTCTACGTTTTTCTTTTTTGCTACGAGCACGTGGACGAATGAGCTCTTTCAGCATCGTCATCACGGCTACAGGCACATGATTTAGCTCCAAGCAAAGCACGGGGCCCCGATCATAAAACTTCCAAGACTTTCTCTCTTCAATGAACTCAGGAGCCAACTCTCCCTGATAGATCCAAAGAGGCAGCACATCGGCGATCTCGCGAATCCCCTCATACTTATCTGCAGCAGAAAGATATACCCGAAATTTATCCGCGCGCTCCCAACTGCTATTTCGATCCTGCAATTCTTCCAAGCTTTTCAAAAGAAAGTTTCTCGTGTTGCCAGAATATATATCTATCGAGCTAGCTCCCCCTGCAACTTTCTCAGAAGTGGAACTGGAAGCCTTATCGCGAAAATTTAATATCTGGGGATCGGAAACGCTGGATTGGCGAAGGGCTCCTGCTAGTTCACTCGATTGCGGAATAACATTGATAGAATTTTTTGGAACTAGATCCAATACTTTGCTGTTCGCAGCAGATCCTTGCTCCGCCATTTTTGCCGGCACCATCTCCAATTTTGTTTTTTCCGATCCATACCCATGGCGATTACTCGTATTTGCTTGATAGCTAAGATCAGCTTCCTTTACTGATTTTTTTAGCTCTTCTTGATTCAAGGATTGCGAATTACCTTGGGGACGAATCTCAAGCACACTATCTAAGGTTGCTTTTCTTTTCCCAGACTGCGCCTCCACAGCAGGATTTTCTGCAGCGTTCTCCCCTTGCTCAGAAGCCACAAAAATTTCTCTGGGTACCTTTTCGAATTCAACTTCCGCTAGCTTAGCATCCTTTGACTTCAACGGCTCATCTAGCACGGGTCTCGTTTCTTTAGAGGATTTTTCTGGCACCGGGATGTTTCGTGGCTTCAACTCTGTTTGCAAAATTCGCATCACTGATCGAATACCATCATCCGCCTCAGCTTGATTGCGTTCCGGCGTTGCGCTGAACTCTTCCATGGTTTTAGGCGCGGCATCAACTGGAGTAGCATTAGTGGCAACACTCGCCGGATTGGGCTTCAACTTTTTCTGTTGTAGCTCTTCGCCAATAGACGCTTTGTGTTCCAAAATTCTGGCTTGTGGACCAACGGCTTTGGGATGCATTTTCTGCTCTCTTGGGTATTCAGTTTCTGCTCTAATTTTCCCCAGTTCATCAATGGTGGTTACAGATTTTGGAACTATAGAAGATTTCTCCCCTGTCAAATTCTCTGCACGGATAATTTCCGAGCTCGTGAGCAGCGCAATTTCTTCAAAGTCTAAAGAGGGAATTTCTTTATTCAATCCGGCCTCGGACGCTTTTCGCTTCGTCTCCTCCTGCTCAAATCTTTTTCTAAGATCCAGCTGGGTAGCGCTTTCTGGCTTCAGCCGAGCCTCGGAAGATTCTTTCCTAGCATGATTTTGAAAGGCAGTTTGCGCATCAGGAGAAATTTTCGATTCAAGAGAAAAAATTACTTCATTTTCAAAGAGGCACTCCATTTTCCCGGCCTCTCCCAATTGCCAACTTCGATCCACAAACACAGGCTCCCGTTGACACTCTGCCTGCCATTGCAATTCCAGAGAAGTGTCTGCGGGCTTTAAATCTGCTTTCGTTTTTATCCAGCGCCATCTAGTTTTCCCGGAAGGAGTTGAACCACCCACTGTCCAAGCACCCTGCTCTGGCTCAGGCCCATTCGGCAAGACTGGCTTTTGGAGTTGTTGTTTGGTGCGAGTTGATTTTAGTAAGCGCTCCTGCAAGGCAACCTTGAATACTAGAGATCGTTCCTGAAAAGGAAAATGCAAAATTTCGATCCCATGAGAAGTAAACGGAAGGTAAACAGCCTCATCCTTCGTGGCAACTAACAAGAGTATTTTTACTGCATTGGCAAGGAGCAGCTCTCGATGCCAGTTGCGCCAAAGATTCACTCTCGCAGCATCCGCTGTAGTGATCAACTCCGCCACAAAAAGCACTGCTTCGTTGGCTAGCTCTTCAGCCAACATTGATTCCAGGGAGCTGTATTCTCGGAGATCCTTTAGGCTACGCTCAGGCCAAATAGGAAACCGACTCGATAGGGATCGCAAAAGGAAAATTTTCATTTTTCTTTCCCCTGCCGCTCTTCAAGCAAGCCTGGATTGCTATCTACTCTAGAAAAAAAAATAGAAATTGCCCCCTCTTGCAGAGAGTAGCACAAAGCCTTGGCGACACAATGCGCTTATGGTAGTTCCTGTCTATGGGAATTTTAGTGAATGTTCAGGATATTGCCAAAGCCTATGGCGCTCGTACTCTCTTTGAAAAAACCAGCTTTGCCATCGCTGAGGGCGAAAAAGTAGGCCTTATCGGACCAAATGGTGCAGGTAAATCCACCATGCTTCGTATTCTTGCGGGGCGCAGCGAACCTGATCAAGGTCGCGTGGCCAACCAACGGGGAATTCGTATCGCCTACCTGGAACAGGTGCCCCTCTTTCAAGAAAACATGACCGTAATGGCAACCCTCATGGAAGTGAGCAAAGATCCTCATGATTGGGAAGAAATGTTGCTCGCCCAGTCCTTGATCGCTAAATGTGGACTCGAAATTTTTGAAGAACGAGATGTTTCCACGCTCTCCGGCGGCTGGAAAAAACGAGTGGCCATCGCCAGAGAACTGATGCGTCAACCCGATCTATTTTTACTCGATGAACCCACCAACCATCTAGATATCGATGGAGTGCTTTGGCTAGAGGATTTTTTGGCGGATGCAAAATTCGCCACGCTTACAATCACTCACGATCGCGCATTTTTAGAAAATACGTCCACCAGAATTATTGAGCTCGATCGCCGTAATCCTCATGGCATTTTAAGCGTGGAAGGAAATTATAGCCATTACCTCGAAGTAAAAACGGAGCTCATGCAGAATCAGGAACTTCGCGAGGTAAAACTTAAGAATACCCTGCGCAGAGAGATGGAATGGCTGCGTCGCGGGGCGAAGGCACGAACAACCAAACAGCAGGCCCGCATTCAACGCACTGGTGAACTCGCCAATACAGTTTCTGAGCTTTCCTCGCGAAATAATAATCCAACTGTTCAACTCAATTTCGTATCCGAAGAAAAAAATCCAAAACGCCTCATCGACGCGGAAGGAATTTCGAAAAAGTATAACGGCAAAACGATTATCCCGAAAACAGATGTGCTGGTTACGGCGAAAAGCCGTATCGCGATTCTTGGCTCTAATGGTTCAGGAAAATCCACACTGATTCGAATGCTTATCGACCAAGAGCAGCCAGATACGGGCACTATTAAGCGTGCGGAAGCCCTCACGGTGAATTACTTTGAGCAAAATCGCGAATCACTCGATCCAGAAAAGACCTTACTGAAAAATATTTGCCCTGCGGGAGATTATGTAGATACGCCCATGGGCCGCATTCATGTGCGTGGCTATTTAGATCGTTTTTTATTCAGACCCGAGCAACACGAAATGCCCGTGAGGCGCCTATCCGGTGGGGAGCAAAGCAGACTCTTGCTAGCTCGGCTGATGCTCAAAAAATCGAATCTCCTCATTCTCGATGAACCTACGAATGATTTAGACATCGCAACTCTCGATGTGCTCACCGATATTCTCTCCGATTTCCCTGGCGCAGTATTACTCGTATCCCACGATCGCTATTTCCTTTCCCAAGTGGCTAACCGCTTTATTGGCTTTGGCGAAGACGAAAAGGGCAAACGCATGGAAAGCTTCGCCACCTTTGATCAATGGGAAGAGTGGCGATCAGCTTTACAAGCAAAGTCAGCGAACACCAAAAAAGTAGAATCTCCAACTCCCGTAGCGGCCGATACTTCAAAAAAGAAGAAGCTCTCCTTCAAAGATCAACGCGAATTCGACCAAATGGAAGCCACGATTGCGAAGGCAGAAGCGAAGCTGCAAGAACTACAAGGCCAGAGCATGGATCCGGCTTTCGCGAGTGATGCGAAAAAGCTTGGTGAAATTGGCAAAAGCATCGTATCCGCGGAAGCAGAAGTGGCTCGGCTCTATGCGCGCTGGGCTGAATTAAGCAGCTAAAACTATCAGTTTTTTCGCGAAGTTCGCCGATACACCACTGCATGCTATCTATTTTATTTACAGCGCTGCTTTATTTTCACGCTGCCGGATATTCGCTCGCAGCGGAGGAAGCCTGCCCAGCCGATTTCGCAGCTCTCGTGAAGCAGCCGATCTACACGGTAACAGAGCACCTTGTCTCCCTTCCCGATGGTCGGAAAGTATTCTACCGCTATACCAAGGGTAACGATCCAGAAAAGACGATCGTCGCCCTCAATGGTCTAATTTATCCAGATGCAGCTTGGAATACCTATATCCAACAAATGAGAGCCAAGGGCTATTCCATTGTGCAGATTTTTTATAGCGGTCATCCAGAATCTCTGCTCCAGCAGCCAAAAGGAATTAGCGGTGCTTTTCTCGATTCTCCGCTCACGCCAGGCAAACTCAGTGAAGAAGTGAGTGCGGTACTACTTGACGCAAAAATTGAAAAGCCGGTGCATCTACTTACGCTTTCCTACGGCGCCGTGGGAGTGGAATTTGCTAAGCAAAATCCCGAAAAAGTAAGAGACCTCACTATGATGGCTCCTCTGGTAGTTTCCCTTGATAAATACAATCCCGATGCGCAAGCCTTTAACAATGCTATGCAGGGTTCGAAAGCCATGGCTTCCCTTTTCGATCCCTTCAATCTATTTGGCGCTAAGAGCAGCATTGAGGCGATGGGAAATAATCTCTATCGCGATGCCGTGGATAAAATGATTAGTGCGGGGATCGAAAAAGGGAGAAAGCCACCTGCAGGCTTAGATCCTGATTTATATAAACGAGGAATATTGAGTTTGGTAATGGGTGCGAAGGATTTCGATTTGAAAACCTACGCCCGAGACGCTTTGCCAAAAATAAACTTGATGCTCGCTTCCAAAGAGGATCCACCTGCACTACTCCAAGATCAACTGGCATTTTGGGAGATGCTTCCCACTGCCCAAAAAGGCGCGATGGTGATGCTAAATGGTGGAGAACATGCGATGGCTGGAGCTAACCCGCACGCGAGCGCGCTCGTTACGGATAATCTTTGGTCTGGCAAATTAGCAAGTGGTAGTTATACCGTCGATGCCGACGCGAAGCCATGAACAAAAATATCTCTAAGCAAAGAGCCCGCATTGCGGTGGGCTGTTTCTTTTTTTTACAGGGCTTAAGCTTTGCCTCTTGGGCTGCGCGAATCCCTGCGATACAAGAGAAGCTACATCTCACAGAAGCTGAAACAGGCACTGCTCTCTTTGCTCTGCCAATCGCCTCTACTCTCTCCATGCCCTTTGTTGCCTGGTTAGTGGCAAAACATGGCAGCGCAAGAATTTTACTAGGCGGAATTTTCGTTAATGCGTTCATGCTCTTGGGGCTCGGAATGGCGAATTCGCTTTTCCAACTAGCACTGTGTTTATTTATATACGGCTTCAGCGGTAATTCAATCAATGTCTCACTAAATACCCAAGCGGTGAGCGTTGAAAACCACTATCAAAAATCAATTATGGCAAGTTTTCATGGCCTCTGGAGTCTGGCCGGGTTTGTGGGGGCGTCCATCGCTAGCGTATTTATTGCAAATCATATTCAACCACTTCCACATTTCATTGTTATTTTTTCCTTCGCTTGTTTTGTTTTGATGTTGAACCGCAGTGCCACACTGCCAGACATAAAGCATGAACGACCAAACCAAAAAAAGAATATTTTTCCTCGCGGTTATCTACTTGGTCTAGGCTGCATTGCCTTTTGCAGCATGGCTTGCGAGGGAGCGATGTTTGATTGGGGCGGTATCTATTTTAAAAAAGTAGTTGCTGTGGAGCCCGCATGGGTAAATGCGGGCTATACTGCTTTTATGAGCACCATGGCGACGGCCCGTTTTTTTGCAGATCGCCTACTTCAACGCTTTGGTTTCACACGCATGGTGCAAGCGAGCGGGATATTAACTACGGCTGGTTATTTACTCGCGATCTGTTTCCCAAGTTTCTACCCAGCACTCCTCGGATTTTTTATGGTGGGTGCCGGCGTTTCTGCGGTGGTGCCTCTCGTGTTTAGCGAAGCAGGAAAATCTAAGCAGATGAGTTCTAGCGCGGCGATCGCTGCCGTTTCCACATTGGGTTTTTTAGGATTTTTGCTCGGTCCACCGATGATTGGCTGGGTGGCCGAACTCAGTAGTTTACGAGTATCTTTCGCGATCATTACACTCGCCGGGGTAATAATGATTTTTCTACCGAATCAACTACGCAACTTGACCAAAAGCTGATCAAGCTTTTCCTCAATAGACTTCTGCGCGATTGCACTCTTTTGAGCCCCAATCACTAGTTTCATGGAAACTAAGAAAACGCCGGCCTCTAAGAGCATATCGTGGGTGAACCCCTTTTCGAAGAGCGCCACCACAAAGAGAATAACCGTGATGATGAGCGTCAAAGTGGAGGCTAGGTCTAAATTCTTAAGAAAAAAACGTTTTATGGCCATGGCTCATCCTAAGACGGCGCAATGAAAGTTGCAAACACGAGAGCTTCCCGCTATTTTCCCGGGCAATGCATAGAGTTGAACTCGAAAAGCCAGACGGTCGCAAACTATACCTATATTCTCGCGAGCCCATTGCGAAAGGAATACAAGCCACCAATCCGCCCCACGAACCCGTGATTGGGCACTCTCATCTTCGCTGGCATCCCTTGCGCGGCGAATGGGTAGCCTATGCTAGCCATCGCCAGAATCGCACTTTTCTACCCCCGAAAGAATATTCGCCCCTAGCTGTAACAAAATCGGCAGATTTTCCCACCGAGCTGCCTGCTGGGAAATATGATGTGGCTGTTTTTGAAAATCTTTTTCCGTCCATGAGCCTTTCTGCCACGGTGGCTCCCGAGTTAGCAGTGCCAACTCAACCAGGCATTGGCTCCTGTGAAGTGGTAGTGTTTACGCAAGATCCCGATACATCCCTCGGCGCTCTCTCCTTAGATCAAGTTTATTTAGTGATGCAAGTGTGGGCAGAGCGAACTCGCGAGATAGGCAAACAAGAAAAAATTCAATATGTGCTACCTTTTGAAAATCGCGGCGTAGAAGTGGGAGTAACACTCCACCATCCTCATGGACAAATCTATTCCTATCCTTTTATTCCGCCAGTGGTGGAACGCATGCAGGAAATGCAAACCCAGCACTTTAAAAAGACTGGTGAAGTTCTCCTCGCAAGCCTTCGCAAGGAAGAAGAGAAAGCGGGCGAACGAATGATCGTTTCCGGAAAACACACAAGCGCCTTCCTGCCGATTTGTGCGCGCTATCCTTATGAAACGTGGATCGCGCCCAAGCGAAGCGTGCCCTACCTCTATGATTTATCGAATGAGGAACTGCTTGATTTTGCTCGCGTGCTAAAAACCACACTCATGAAATTTGATCGTCTCTGGAATAAACCCTTCCCCTACCTCATGGCCCTTTATCAAGCTCCTACAGATGGAAAAGCCCATCCAGAATCCCACGTGCATCTTGAGTTTTTTCCGCCCTATCGAACCAAGGAGCGTCTTAAATTTTTGGCGGGCACCGAGCTCGCAGCAGGAATGTTTGTGAATGATTCCCTGCCGGAAGAAAAAGCAAAAGAGCTGCGCGATGTACAGGTGGAGGATTTTTCATGAGTGAAATTTCCACCAAAATAGCACAGCTCCGCACCCTGATGATACAAGAGGGTCTTGTTGCTTTGCGCTTTAAAGGCGTGGATTGGTTCGCCTGGGCCACTGGCGGGGGATCCAATGTGGTGCTGCAAACGGCAGAAACTGGTGTGGCAGAGATTCTCCTTACAGAAAAGAATGCCTTTGTTTTGCACAACCGCATCGAAGAGCCTCGCTTGCGCGAAGAGGAAGTGCCAGCGGAATTTGAAATCCTAGTTTTCCCTTGGCAACAAAACCTAGAATCGGAAATTCTCTCTTTCCTACCGAAAGGAAAAGTAGCGAGCGATCTACCCAAACCGGGAGAAGTAGCTCTGCCTGCTTCCGTATTGCGGGCGAAGTTAGTTTTATCGGAAGTCGAGATTCTCCGTTACCGAAAAATTGCCTCCCTTAGCGCCACTGCCATGCAGGCCGCTCTTGCTAGAGCCACTCCAGAAACTACGGAACTGCAACTCGCTAGCTTCGGCGCGCAAGAGCTTATCTCGCGAGGCATTGACGCCGCCCTTGTATTAGCTGGCGGTGAATGGAGAGTAAAAAAGCATCGTCATCCCATTCCAAAAAATGTGCCAATTGGAAAAAGTGCCATGTTGGTTTTTTGCGCTCGTGGTATGGGGCTCTTCTCAAACCTAACAAGATTTGTTTACTTTCGCGACCTCACTAGCCAGGAAAAAGACGGCTGGTCGAAACTAAACTCCATTGAAAGTGCCGCGTTCGCCGCCACCAAGAGTGGCCATAGTTTACAGCAAGTATATGCAGCGATGCAGGAACAATATGCCAAGCTTGGCTGCGCTGAGGAGATCGATCGTCACCACCAAGGCGGCCCCACGGGCTATCTTTCTCGCGAAGAAATTGCGGGCCCCTTTGCAGCCCAAAAAATGCTCAACATCGAAGCCAATACTGCGTTCGCATGGAACCCGAGCCTCCCTGGCCAAAAAATCGAAGACACTATTTTGTTAGGCGCTACCGGCATAGAAGTGCTCACTTCCCTGAAGCCGGGAATGCGAGACAATGCCTGGACGCAAAGATAAGGATCCTATGCCACAAACTTTTCAATTCACCGCTCACGGCCGCGTAAATCTTATTGGAGAACATACCGACTATAACGATGGTTGGGTATTGCCAACGGCAATTCCACAGAAAACCTTGGTGCGTATCACTCCGACTAACGGCCGAGAAATTCGTTGTGAAAGCAAGCAAGAGGGAGCTCGCTCCTTTATCCTTGGTGAGGAACGTAACACCAAATCCTGGATTGATTATATCCAGGGTGCCACAAAAATTTTGGCGGACAGTGGGCAGCAATTGCAAGCCTTCGAACTCTATGTGGAATCCGATGTTCCCGTTGGGAGCGGCCTCTCCTCTAGTGCTGCCTTGGAAATTGCGCTACTCAAATCGCTTAGGAGCGCATTTCAACTGCAACTTCGAGATGAGGAGCTAGCACGCATCGGCCAACGAATTGAGAATGAGTTCGTGGGAGCTAAGGTTGGTATCATGGACCAAATGGCCTGTGCCTTTGCCTCCTTCGGCGAAGCCCTTTATTTAGACACAAAAACTCTAGAGATTGAACGATTAAAACTTCCCCTCGATGAGGCAGAACTCCTTGTGATTAACTCCGGCGTTTCTCATCGAAACTCTGATGGCGGCTATAATCAGCGCCGCTCCGAGTGCGAAGCCGCCTGTTCAGCGCTAAACATTAAGTCCCTGCGGGAAATGCAAACAAGCGATCTCGCCAATTTAGAGGCGCTTCCAGAAATCCTAAAACGACGGGCCCGCCACGTGATCACGGAAAATCAACGCGTGCACGATGCGGTGAAGGCCTTTAAAGCGAAAGATTTGCCTAGAGTGGGCGAATTATTCTTTGCTTCTCATGCGTCCATGCGGGATGACTATGCCGTTTCTGTGCCTGAGATTGATTTTCTCGTGGAACTTTGCCGGGCGCAAAAGTCCATATTTGGTGCCCGCCTCACAGGTGGTGGCTTCGGTGGCTCGATTGTTGCTTTAGCTAAACTCGGAACGCATCGAGAAGTTGTTCCCCCGATACTTGCTGAATATGAAAAAAAATGGGGAATCTCTGCAAAATTGCTTTCCCCTTAACTTAGTCTTTCGCTAGTATGGACCTCGCGCAAAATATTGGGGAATATTCGCTCATGAAAAAGACAGTACGCTTTGCCGCTTTGGCGGTACTTTTACTCCATTCTGCTATGGCGAACGCAGAATGGGTTGGCACGTGGTCAGCGAGTCCGCAGCCCTTAAAGAATAGTATCACTTTCACTAACCAAACCGTGCGCCAGATTGTTCGCGTAAGTATTGGCGGTGACTCCGTACGCATCAAAATTTCTAATCTATTTGGCACGAAGCCAGTGCATTTCGATGCTATTCGTGTGGCCCAACATCAAACGCTCTCTACTTTTAAAATGGGCACCGATCGAGGCGTCACTTTTGGTCGCGATCCCTCCCCAACACTAAACCCTGGCGAAGAACTTTGGAGTGATCCCATTTCCATTCATGTGCAAAATGGAGCTGAGCTAGCTGTGAGCATGTATTTTCACGATGCCACCATCCCGTATACGTTTCACTCCGTATCTTCTGAAAATACTTATATTTCTACTCCAGGAAATTTCGTTTTCGCTCCCGCCTTCTTGGATCATTTTACCATCACCCAATCCTGGTATTTCATCACCGATATTTCCGTGGAATCCACTGGATCTTCTATCGTAGCCATCGGCGATTCTATCACCGACGGAGTATGCTCTACCCTTAACTCCAACACTCGTTGGCCAGATGGGCTTGCCACTCGCTTATTTGCCGTGAATCGTAGTAACCCTCGCGGAGTACTCAACCAAGGCATCGGCTATAATCGCGTTCTTTTAGACCAGCCTGACCTAAACCAGCCGAGCATTTCAGCCATCTCTCGTTTTGAGCATGATGTTTTAGATCAGCCCGGTGTTCGCTATGTGATTCTCCTCGAGGGAATCAACGATATTGGCATGGCCGCTCCCGATGCGTCTCCTACAGATATGGCGAATGCGATTATTCAGGGCCACTTGCAGATGATCACTGCAGCCCATGCAAGAGGATTAAAAATCTACGGCGCCACTCTCCTTCCCATTGGTGGTTCTGGCATGGATGTGCCGGGAAAAAGACAAATGCGCGATCTCGTGAACGCCTGGATTCGCACAACCGCTCCCTATGATGCCGTGGTAGACTTTGATGCCGCAGTGCGAGACAATACAGATCCGCAAAAAATGATTGCCGGCTACGACTGCGGGGATCACGTGCACCCCAATAGTGTTGGCTACCAAGCGATGGCAAATAGCTTGAATCTATCCCTTTTCTAGTTTTCCTTGACGCATTAAATCCAATGCACTACCACTTGGGGCTGGAGCATATTCGAGGGGTGGTACTATGTGGCAAATAGCAAAATTTTGCGCGATTTTTTTTGTTTCAATTTGGTTAGGAACCGCGGCAAAAGCCGATCAAGAATATCCATTCGTAGCTGATCCTGCCGCCACTCAGCAAACCTTTGAAGGCTGGGGAATGTCTCTCGCTTGGTATGGAAATACAATTTTTCCTGGCAAGGGCGTAATCTCCGATTGGGCACACTGGAATTCCTATATGGAAACCTTGTATAGCCCGCAGGAGCTGGGCTTCAATATTGTGCGCTATAATATCGGTGGCGGTGAGAATCCAGCCTTCCAATATTTGTTCGCGAATAATGCTGCATTTCCAAACATGAATTATATGATTCAGGGTTTTGCGAATTCTGCCGGCGTCTATGATTGGACTGCCGATCAAGGCCAAGTTCTCATGATGAAGAAAGCCAAAGAGCTTGGCGCCAATATCTTCGAAGCTTTCTCTAATTCTCCGCCGTATTTTTGGTTGAAAAGTGGCAGCGTAACGGGTGCGAAACGCCCCGATCCAAAAGATCCAACCTCCTCTGGTGACTACGATAATCTCCTGGATGAACACTACGACGATTTCGCGAACTATCTAGCCACTGTGGTAAAATATTTCCACGATGTGGAAGGCATAGATTTCCGAACCCTTGATCCGCTGAATGAACCAAGCCCAGAAACGATGTACTGGCTTTATCCGCAAGACTATCCAACGGGAAAAGTACAAGAAGGCTGCCACTTCAATATCAATCACCAAATCAAAATGCTGAACGCTACCTATGCGGCACTAAAAGCAAAAGGGGTAAGCACTCAGGTGAGCGCCTCGGATGATACAGGCATTGACTATACGATCGCTTCCTACAATGGCTACGATCAACTCACGCGCAGTATGGCTGTGTCTCAGATTAATACTCACAGCTATATTGACGGCAACCGCCAAAACCTTCGCGCCCTCGCAGCCCGGGATGGCAAGCGCCTCTGGATGAGTGAATTTGGCACCAATGATAAAGGCCTAAATGGTGCCATTGAATTTGCCAAAAATATTCGTAACGACATTAAAGATCTCGGCGCGCAAGCTTGGATCATTTGGCAGCCAGATTGGGGACTCCTCGATTTCACCGGTGTGGATCAAGTGAGTTACCGTAAACAATTCTACGCGATGAAGCAGTATTCGCACTTCATTCGTCCAGGCTACCAGATCCTCACCAATACGGATTGGGGCACCATCACTGCGTACGATCCAAAATCAGGAAACCTCGTATTCGTAACACTCAATGTTGGATCAAACAGTGCTTGGATTAACGGGGATATCACTGCGTTTGGAAAATCGGAAAGCGTTGCCCATGTGTACGTTACGGATGCAAATAATAGTATGGCCGCAATGCCAGATCTACCAATCGTGAACGGACACGTGCGCTACAATGTAGGCAATCACTCTATCACCACTGTAGTGATTTCCACTCAACCGAAAAAAGGCGATGCACTTTGAGAATTGGATTTATCGACTATAGTATCCTGGGAATTTATTTCTGCTTCGTGCTCGTGATCGGCTTCATGCTGAAAAAGCGAGTAAAGAGCGCAGAGGGATTTTTACATAATCGGAACCTTCCCCTTTGGATCACCAGCATCGCTTTCATTTCTGCCAACCTCGGTGCTCAAGAAGTGCTGGGTATGGCTGCCTCCGGCGCAAAATATGGAATCATGACCGCTCATTTCTATTGGGTGGGCGCAATCCCAGCGATGGTATTCCTCGGAATTTTCATGATGCCTTTCTACTATGGCAGCCGTGCTCGATCCGTGCCGGAATATCTTTCGCTTCGCTTCGATGAAAAAACTCGCGCCCTCAATGCGATCTCTTTCGCCGTGATGACGGTTTTCTCTTCCGGCATTTCTCTCTATGGACTCGCCATTTTATTGCAAGCACTCCTCGGCTGGAGCTTTTCCTTTTCCATCGCACTCGCTGCGGGGATCGTGATGGTATATACCTTCACCGGTGGTCTCACTTCCGCCATCTACAATGAAGTGCTCCAATTCTTCTTAATCGTGTTCGGCATTGTACCGCTCGTATTTGTGGGATTACAACGCATCGGCGGCTACGCCGGGCTCGTGGCTCACCTTCCCCCTGTGATGATGCATAGCTGGGAGCATATGGGCTCAGCCGCAGACAATCCAATGGGCGTAAATGCCACGCAGTTAATTCTTGGCCTCGGCTTCGTGCTCTCCTTTGGTTATTGGTGCACGGATTTTCTCGTGGTTCAACGAGCCATGGTGGCTGGCTCCATGAATGCGGCTCGCAAAACTCCCATCGTGGCGGCGATTCCAAAAATGTTTTTGCCTTTCGTGGTGATCTTGCCCGGACTTATCGCCCTTGCGCTCACGAATAAAGGCGCGGGCTACCACCTTCCCTTAAAGGGTGATGGTCGCACTGATTTCGACATGACTCTTCCCACCATGCTTGTGCACTTTTATCCCTCGGGATTGCTTGGGGTGGGTCTCACGGCTCTCATGGCTTCGTTTATGTCTGGAATGGCAGGCAATGTTACCGCATTCAACTCCGTGTGGACCTACGATATTTACCAAGCCTATATTCGCAAAAATGCACCTGACGCTCACTACCTCACGGTGGCGCGCGTGGCGAATATTTGTGGCATCTTGATCTCCATCACCACCGCCTACCTTGCTACTCACTTCAATAATATTATGGATCTCCTCCAACTCGTGTTCGGCTTTGTGAATGCGCCACTCTTTGCCACCTTCCTGCTCGGCATGTTTTGGAAGCGCACCACCGGCCACGGCGCTTTTTGGGGATTGCTAAGTGGTACTATCGCTGCAGCCATCTTCCACGGTTCTACTGTGGCGGAAGACAAAGGCGGCTGGATCATGAATGCATTCACTTTCTCCTCTGGTATGGGTCAGGCGTTGGCGATAGCCATTGTGGCTTGGAGCGCCTGCTTTGTGGTGAGTATTTTGATTAGTATGCTTACGGTTCCGAAGGCCGAAGCAGAACTTAAAGGATTGGTGTATAGTCTCACAGAAAAATATGAGGAGAAGGGTCAAGCCTGGTATGCCACGCCCGTTTTTCTTGGGGTGATTATTCTCGTGGTCACCCTCACTTTAAATATTCTCTTTCGCTAGGAATTTTTCGTTATGCAAAAATTATTTGAAGATCTTCGCGCATTCATTGGAGCCTTTTTCCTCATCGTGGGAATCATTCTCACCATTACTGGAATTGTGCACCCAGAGTTCGTGGAGGGCTATAATTTGAATTTGATCACAGGAATCTGCTTTTTGATCTTCGCAAGCCTTGCTCTGATGCTCGCGGTATACGAAAAGAACAAAAACTCCTAAGCAAACACAATTCCATCGAGATATGATGTTCATCATGGAATGGCCTCTTTTTTCTCGAATTCCCCCTCCCGAGCTTGCCCAGGCTGGAACGATCCTAGATCGTTTTCTGGAATTTACTGCCGCCAAAAACTTGGAACTCTATCCGGCTCAGGAAGAGGCCATCCTCGCGCTCCTCGATGAAAAAAATGTGATTCTTAACACGCCCACTGGCTCTGGAAAATCCTTAGTCGCGCTCGCCCTTCATTTTCAATCTTTAAGTTTGAAGCGACGTTCCTACTATACTTGTCCGATAAAGGCGCTCGTAAATGAAAAATTTCGCAGCCTCTGCTCCGATTTTGGCCCCGAACGAGTGGGAATGATCACCGGCGATGGTAGCGTGAATGCGAATGCCCCGATTATTTGCTGTACTGCGGAGATTCTCTCCAATCTCGCCTTGCGAGAAGGCAGCAAAGCGGATGTGCAAGATGTGATCATGGATGAGTTTCACTATTACTCCGATAAGCAGCGCGGAGTTGCCTGGCAGATCCCACTCCTCAGCATGCCGCAAACTCGTTTTCTTTTAATGTCTGCCACCCTTGGAAGCGTCGAGTTTTTTGCTAAAGAGCTAAGCCGCCTCAATGGGAAAACAACGGAACTCATTCTTTCGAAGGATCGTCCGGTGCCGCTCGAATTTCAATATGCGGAAACGATGCTTCACGAAACAATCGCTGATTTAGTGAAGCGGGATCTAGCGCCTATCTATCTCGTGAATTTTTCTCAGCGTGAAGCTGCTGAAGAGGCTCAAAATTTACTCAGCGTTGATTTCTCCACGAAAGAAGAAAAGAAAAAAATTCTCGATGCCTTGGAAGGCACAAAATTCCAAAGCCCCTATGGAAAAGATATTCAGCGCTTACTGAAACATGGGATTGGCTTGCATCATGCGGGGCTTTTGCCAAAGTACCGTGTGCTAGTTGAAAAACTAGCCCAGCAAGGGCTCCTGAAGGTGATTAGCGGCACGGATACTCTCGGCGTTGGAGTTAATGTTCCGATTCGCACCGTGCTACTCACGAAGCTCGCCAAGTATGATGGCGAAAAATCGGGAATTCTTTCTGTGCGCGAATTTCATCAGATTAGTGGAAGGGCTGGGCGCCGAGGCTACGATACTCGCGGCAATGTGGTAGCGCAAGCACCTGAACATGTGATCGAAAATTTGAAACAAAAAGCCAAAGAGGATGCCAAGAAGAAAAAGGCCAAAACTGCCCCACCCGGCTTCGTGATGTGGACCAAGGAAAACTTCCAAAAGCTCATCGACTCTCCCCCAGAAGCCCTACAATCGAGATTTCAAATCACGCACAGCATGCTGCTACAAGTGCTGGCAAGGGCCGACGGCGTAAAGGCCATGAAACAACTCATAAAAGATTCTCATGGCACCCCAGGCAGCAAAAAAATCCTTCGTAAACACGGATTCACTCTCTTTCGCTCGCTCTTAGACCGTAAAATTATCGAATTCGAATGGTCTGCCACCAGTCCATACCCTCGCCTTCGCGTATCCGCAGGATTACAGGAAGATTTTTCGGTGAACCAAAGCCTATCGCTTTATCTAGTGGATACTATCGCGCTCCTCGAACCGATCTCCGAATCCTACGCGCTGGATGTGCTCACGCTCGTAGAATCAATCCTGGAAGATCCCGATTTAATTCTCCGCAAACAACTCGACCGCGTAAAAACAGAGCGCATGCAAGAGCTGAAAATGCAGGGAATGGAATATGATGATCGCATCGCAGAGCTTGAGAAATGTGAATACCCCAAGCCACAAAGAGAATTTATTTATGGAACCTACAACGCATTTCGCGAAGCCCACCCCTGGGTGGGAGAAGAAAATATTCGTCCGAAATCGATCGCGAGGGAAATGTTTGAGAACTATCACTCTTTCGCGGAATATATTCGCGAATACGACCTTCAGCGCGTGGAGGGTCTGCTCCTTCGCTACCTTTCCGAAACCTATAAGGTGTTAGAACAAAACGTACCCGAGGCCGCGAAAAATGAGGAGCTGCGTGAGATGGCCGTTTACTTCAGCACTATGGTGCGCGAGGTGGATTCCAGTCTCTTGGACGATTGGATGGCCATGCAAAAAGGCAAAGTGGCTGAACTTAAGAGCGAAAAGGCGATGGAGCCAACCGGTCCGAGTGAAAAAGAAATTACGAGGCTCCTCCGCAACGAAGTGCACCGCTTTCTTCGTGCCCTGGCCAAGAAGGATTTTGACTATTGCGTGAACCCCCAGTGGGACATTCCAAAGCTTGAATCTACCATGAAAGACTTTGAACTCGAACACGGCCGCCTCCGCACGGATCCGAAAGCTCGTCACCCGAGTTTCACAAAAATTCGGAAACTAGAGGACAAGTGGGAAATTGAACAAGTGCTCCTTGATCCAGCGGAACGGAATGATTGGCAGGCAAAATTTCTTGCGCAATTCCTCGAAAAGGAAGAAACAGTGAAACTATCCCTTGAAGCGATAGGCCCCATCTAAGGAGAATCTTTTGACGAATAGCTATGGAATATATGGCAGCCCCCCAAGAGAACTCGTGCAAATCCCCGTGGATGCCACTCAATTTTCTGCCCTCATGCCAGGTTCAGCCTCCCTTGAAGAACAAGCGCCGGAGAGCCTCGATCAGATCATTATTCATGCTCCTCCAGGAACTATTGAGCGTCGCTATACCTTTGCCTTAGCCGTAAAAGCCTTAAAATCTGGCGGCAGCTTGATCACCCTTGCAGGGAAAGATAAAGGTGGTTCGCGGCTTTCGAAAGAGCTGGAAAGCCTTGGTTTTGCTGTGCAGGAAGAGGCCCGGAGCCACTTTAGGATATGCGAAGCTAAAAAAGATACGCCTAATCTAGATACAGTTAAGGAGATGATCGCCGAGGGATCTCCGAGTTTCGTGGAGGCCATGCAATTATGGTCGCAGCCAGGGGTATTTAGCTGGAATCGCCTGGATCCTGGAAGCACTCTACTCTTGCAGCATCTGCCAGAGCTCTCCGGCTTTGGTGCAGATTTGGGCTGCGGCGTGGGTTATCTTGCCAAGGCCGTTTTGCAATCGAAAAAAATTCGCAAAATCGCCATGTACGATATCGATCGCCGCGCGATTGAGATGGCGAAGAAAAATATGAATTTAGAGAGAGTCACTCTCCATTGGAGTGATCTTCGGCGCGAAAACCAATTGCCGAATAATTTAGATTTCGTGATTACGAATCCGCCCTTTCACGACGAAGGAGAGGAAGATAAGAGCCTCGGCCAAGGATTTTTGAAAACCGCCGCCAAGATGCTAAAGCGCGGTGGAGTCTGCTGGGTTACGGCGAATAAACACCTTCCTTATGAAGAGGTGATGCGCCCGATCTTTGAACAGGTTCGCGTAGTGACAGAAAAAAATGGCTTTAAGATTTTTGAGGCGATCAAATGAGAATCGATCGATTGCTCTCCAATTTGGGCTATGGCTCCCGCAAAGAAGTGGAGCGCTTGCTACGACAAAATAAAGTAAGCTTGGATGGCGCGCTCATTAATAAGGGAGAGCTGCACGTGAATCTCACACCAGAATTGCGCGAGCGTATCCTAGTGGAGAGTGAGCCCTTAGATCCCCTGCCCGGCCTCACAATTTTGCTCCACAAACCCACTGGCTTCACTTGCTCCCATAAAGAGGAGGGAGATTTAGTCTACGATTTATTTCCAGATAGATGGCAAAAGCGCGAACCGCCGCTTTCTACGGTAGGGCGTTTAGACAAAGACACGTCTGGCCTTCTCCTTTTATCCGATAATGGAGCCCTAGTGCACAAGATCACATCTCCTAAAAATCATGTGCCGAAACGCTATCGGGCCACGCTGGCTCGGCCTCTAAACGGCAAGGAAGCAGAGATTTTTGCTAGTGGAAAATTGATGCTCGAGGGGGAAGAAAAACCCTTATTGCCTGCGATCCTAAAGCTCATCTCCCCCACGGAGGCTGAAGTTACGATTTCAGAGGGGCGCTATCACCAAGTGAGAAGAATGTTCGCGGCAGTGGGAAATCATGTGCTCACCTTGCATCGAGAGCAGATTGGCGGATTGAAACTACCGAATACTTTGTCAGCAGGAGAGTATTTAGCGATCAGTGAAGCAGAAGTGCAAAGTATCTTCGCTACTGCGCAGCCATAGCCGAAAAATCCACGATCTCTGATTCTTGAGCCTCATAGCTTAGATGAATTGGACGGCAGCAAACTTCACAATCTTCAATATAACTCTGCACACCGTCCAAGCTCATATCTAGGAGCATCGAGATAGTCTCAAAACAGTAAGGGCACTGAAAGGACTGCTCGATCTCTTCCATACTACTGGCTGAGGGCCGAGCAGGTATAGCTACTATTCATATCAGCGGTTAGCATTTTATAGCTAAGGGTCGCTTTTACTTTTTGCGCACCAGACTTTTGAATAGTTACCATCACACCATCTGCATCAGATTCCGTGGCCATGAACATAGCCGAAGTATCGGAATCCGTGCGAGTGGCTAGCATGGTGTCCGTACTAGACATCCCGCCAGCATCCATCATAATCATATAGCCGCTTTGGTCTTGGCAGATAGAAACAAAAGGATAAACGGGGATAAAGGCATCTGCTACACATGCACTAATCTCGGTAGAACCTTCAGGACAAAGGGTTTTCGCTCCGTGAGCGAGAGGCATTCCAACGAGCATCAACGACAAAAGAAGAATATTTTTCATTTGATTCCTTTCAAAAAGAGACAAACATTTTCTGTTGCTAAAGCATAGCAAGAGAAAAGAAAATGTCGCAACTTTATTTTTTCACCTCCCATACCCAGAGACTCTTTAAAAAGGCGAAAATTCCCTTGTACAAAAGCCCGTTCCTCGACAAAATCGTGAGCATAAAGGAAAACCTATGAAGCTATTTTTGCTAACACTCTTCACGCTTACCTCTCCCCTCTATTCCCATGCCATGGAACAAAGCTCAGAAATCCCCTTAAAGCGAGAGTTCCCACTCAATGCGAAAGAAAAGCCCTGCAATGATTTTCATAAGTATGTTTGCTCGAATGTAGAAGCCTCCTTTAAACTTCGGGAAGATCGCAGCCTTCATGATTTTGCTTTCAGCGATTCCAGTGAACGAATCCTCGAAGCAAAAAAAGCCTTTTTTGCCAATATCGACAAAGAAAAAAATCTGTCAAAGCGAGAGTCGCAGGTAAAAAGCTTCTATGAAGCCTGCATGAATGAAAAAACCGGAATAGAGCAAGAGATCCAAGCCACAAAAAAACTCGTTGATTCCTTGGCAGCAGTTCAAAGCATGGATGATTTTTTCTCCCTGAATATCAGTAAACTTTGGGCCGGGGAACCTTCGATTTTTAGTCCCTTCACGAATTCGAATAAAGAAGATCCCAATCGCTACGATGTGGGCGTTCTCACAAAGCTCATGAATCTGCCTCAATATAGCTACTACGATAATAAAGATCTGATGGCAGAATATCGCAAGCTAGTGCTTAGCTACTTTCGCATAGTGGAACCGAAAACCACCAAGAGTGAGCTCGAAAAGCGTGTTGACGCTATGATCGATTTCGAGAAAAAATTCGTGCAAATTTACCCGCACCCAGAAGAGGCGAGAAAGCGTTGGTCGGAAAAGCGAGAGGAAACGCAAAAGGATTTTTCTCAAAAGTATAGCGCTCTCCAGTTGCAAAAAATCTTAGCTAAGTATCCCAAGAGTTTGATGGTGAGCAATCCTATTCCAGAAGCGCTTGATTTCTTAGTGCAGAATAAGAGCGAAAAAAATCTGCAAGCGATGAAAGATTTTTATCTCTACTCTACGGGAAATGCTTATTTTGATGATAGTCAGCCAGCCTTCTTCAAGCAGCGCTTTGAGTTTGATAAAAAATACTTAGGCGGCCCAAATACCAGGCCTGAGCGCACTGAACGTTGCACGAAAAGTGTGATGCGTTCTTTTAATCGAGAGCTCGATGCCACCCTACTGCCTCGCCTTTTTCCAAACTTTCCGGAAGTAAAAATTCGCTCTGTGGCAGCGAAAATCAAGGAGAGCATGGTGAATGGCCTTAAAAAAAATACCTGGCTAAGCAAGGCATCGAAGGAAAAAGCCATTCTTAAAATTAAAACTGCCAAACTTTATTTAGTAAAACCACAGAACGCGAAAGAATGGGATTTTCTTCCTATAAAAACCTATTCGAATGCGAACAAAATCGAGAATGAAATGATTCACGCGAAAGCGAGCCTTGAAAAAGAGGTGGAAAATGCCAAGCATCCAGTAAACCTAGCGGCTTGGGAGATGGGCCCTCTCACCGTAAACGCGTACTATGAAGCATCGGCTAATAAATTTGTGCTTCCAATTGGAATTCTGCAGTACCCATTCTTTATGGCAGAGGGAGATCTGATCGAAAATCTAGGCGCAGTGGGCACTGTTTTTGGGCATGAGCTCGGCCATGGGATTGATGATCAAGGTGCGAAGTATGATGAAAAAGGCAGACTAGCCAACTGGATGAGCGAGACGGATCTCACAGAGTTTCAACATCGTGGCAAGCGATTAGAGGAATACTTTGATCGCGCCGGCCATAATGGCTCCCTCACCTTAGGGGAGAATATCGCCGATTTAGTTGGGTCTACCTTTTCCTATCAAGCAGCCTTTCCTTACGGCAAAGGCTCCATCGAAGATAAACAAAGATACTTTGTGGCCTATGCAAGGCTCTGGTGCTACAAAGCCCGCCCAAAAGCCGAGGAGCTGCAGGTCAAAACGAATCCGCATTCACTGGGCTGGGCCCGTATTAATGAACAAGTAAAGCACCAGCCAGGCTTCCAAGAGGCTTTCTCCTGTAAAGCAGGGGATCCGATGTATCTTGATCCCAAGGATCAAGTCACGATTTGGTAAGGGGTATTATCATAAAGAAAACAGTGTATCTGGCCGATACAGTAAGAGTGAAAACTTCATTACTCCTTCTGCTACTTGTATTCACCGGCGCCGAGACAGGCCGTGCCGAAGATTGTGTACGAGGCGAGAAAAGTGGTAATACCGTGCAGGCACTGGAGCAATTATCAGATTCTCTCGATCGAGAAATTGAACTGCCTAGCCCAAGCCAAAGACTCAGGATCGAGCAGATCACCACCTACTTTGAAAATAGCACGATACTATTTCAGTACGACTATTTGGAAGATATCCACGATGGCCAAGGCCTCACTGGGGGAAGAATAGGATTTATCTCTTCTCAAGATATGGCCAATTTGGTGGAGCTATATTGTGCCCATGCGCCCCATGCGCCGCTCTGCCACTATTTACCAATCCTAAAGAGACTCCAGGCGAATCACGATCCATCCTCCAAGGAACTAGGCCCAGATTTTTTTAAGGCTTGGAAGTTCGCCGCTAAAGATAGGCACTTTCGCCAGGCGCAAGATCAAATGAATAGCGAACTATACCTAATTCCTGCGTTCACGATTGCGGCAGAAAATAATATTCACAGCCAATTAGGAAAATCCATTCTGTACGATACGAATATTCAGCAAGGCCTAGGCTGGGCAGCGGTTATTAAATCAGCTCAAACAACGACAATTAAAAATGTCGCCGTTGTTGCCGGCGGGCAGCCCGTCGCCTGGACAACATTTGTAAAACGCAGCGACATTACATCAGGAAAGTATTTGTTAAATCTTCCCAAGGGAGCCAAGAACATTAAAATCCAGACAATCACCGCAAAACAAGCAGCCGCCGCCTTAAAAGTAAAAC
>CAIPTA010000117.1 GCA_903867855.1 Oligoflexia bacterium
CTATTACTGCTAAGCCATAAATTTAGGAAAACCCAACTGAAGACGGCTCCCGGCTTTTTGGTACTATTGAAAAAGAGTAGTAAAGATGAAAGAAGGCTTAAAAGAGAAAGAAAGATTAGCCAGTGATGGTCTGATAATCCCACTCGGCTTGTTAAAGTATTTAATAGGGCATAAAATTGATTATATTTCCATGTAGTTAAAAGCCACGGATAACTAAAAAATAGAAATAAATCTGGATATAGAGATAGAAAATTTAAAACAAGGATAATTGCGAAGAGCCTGTGAAAGTGCTCCCGACAAAATTTCGAAATTTCATCTAGGTTTTTCATCGGTTAAAATTCCAGCTATATAACTTTTTGAATCTTATCCTTCCCCTTGCTCCACGTTCAGGAAAAACCATTTCGTACAACTCGATAAGGAATTTTTTGTTATCCGGATTTCTTTTGGCGAGCACATAATTAATCGCATTTTTTCTTTCTTCTAGAAGAGATGGATTATCTAGGTCAAAATTTAACCAGCCTGGAATACTACCCGCAGCAATAGCGCTTTGGGCAGAAAATTGCGTCTCGAAAAGAGTTCGCGAAGAGTTTGGAGTATCCATTTTTGTGAACGCAATCAACTGGTAGTTTCCGTCCCATGATTTTTTAGGCCATGGCACAAACAGGCTATATCCACCTATAAAATGAAAAATCGAATTGTATGCGATCAATGCACTAGAAAAAGTTACACTTTCCAAGCTTCTTTGGGAGAGTGTGCCAAAAATTTGAAGGATTGCCATGGTCCATAAAAACTTTTCAATGTGCCTTTTTAAAAACATTCTAAATTCTACACTCATTCGTTTCCATTGGTAGTTAGTAATTGCCCATCGATACTGGCCAACTTCAGAATTAGAGGAACTGAATTTTTTATTTGAATGCCCAACTCCGAGCTTGCGTTCCGTTTACATGTAAAAAACTTAAAAATTTAGATCTTACTTTGATGACTTCGCAATCTTGCTGATGGCAACTATTGTATGCGCGCACCGCGACATCAGCTTCATTTCTTTGCAGTTGAAAAAATTCCATTCGCGTAGGATCGAGACGTTCAACAATCAAATATTCGTCCTACGAATTGAATCATAAGCTGGGGGGGAATATAAACGGATTGGCGGAGTCTGCACTCGAACGATAGCTTTACGGCGGCTTGCTCTATTTCCAAGGCGAATTCCGGTGGCGTCATCCAATTTACATAAATTTCAGGGGGATTTCCCGCTTCCAGGTATGGCTTGCAAACCCGGTACCCCTCTTATTTCGCCTATCCTTAAAGGTATATATATGGTTCTACTGACTAATTAAGAAATTGGCGCTACTGGCCGATACATAGCTATGAACTTGGCCATACCGAGCCTTATAATATTTGGCACCTTTTTTGTTGTGCCAATTGCACATTGTGAGGCGAGCGCCTTGGATGTGGTTCAAAATGCTTCCCACCTGCAGGATTCCGTCGTTCAAAATACCACTGTCCAAGCTGATAGAGATTGTAGCGGCACAACGTTGCAGAGTGTACCCGATACCATCTATTTACCAGTAGCAGGGGGCAAAGATCTCATTGCCTCCTATTCCTGGGCAGATCTTGAGGGCGCACAAGTTTCTAATAATAAACTATGTGTGAGCCCCATTGATCGCTCCATCATCGGGATGCCTATAGGCAGCAATGACGGTGTTGAAACTGCAGATTGGCTTGCCGGGCATGCACATAGCCCCGACACAGCCAATCCTCCGATTAGTTTTCTAGGTCCGCATATTGAAACAAGCGGGCCGTTTTCCTTGAATGCGAATTTCATTCGTAAAAAAAATAGCGGAGCATTTTTGAATATTTATGGCCGAGTACCCGTAATTCAAGATGAGAAGCGGCGTGAGGGTGAGGCAATTGCACTTGGTCTAGTTAGCGGAAAGGCCGTGGTGAAAATTTGGGACGGAAAATCGGAAACGCCAAAAATCTACGAGTTTGGGCATGGATTGAAGAGCGAAGTGAAAATGAGTCTGGAGAAGAGCAACGATTTTTTTATATTGAAAGTAAATGGATCTGTCGCGGGAAAAATTCCGGACCCAGGAGTTTTCAAATCAGGCATGGCTTTCATAGGCGCCGATGTTTCTAAAGGAAATCATATGTGTCTCGGTGATTTCTCGATCACTGCGCCGAGCTCACAGGTAGGAAAAACGAAAGTGTCGAAGCTCAATCCATTTGAAGAAATCCCAGCCGATCCCAAGGCACTGAGAAGCATTGCTATGAAGCACGGGCTCAATATTGGTACTTGCGTTTCGATCAATGCTTTAATGTCGGATCCTGAATATCGAACGCGTTTAGCACAAAACTTTAATATGGTAACGCCGGAGAATGCGATGAAATTCCAGTTTATTCATCCTGGGCCAAATACCTATGCTTTCTCTGATGCGGATGCGATTGTAAGATTTGCAATGGCTAATCATATGAAAGTTCATGCGCATACATTGGTATGGGGAGAATCAAATCCACGCTGGTTGACAGAGGGAAATTATACGAACGAGCAATTGCGCAACATCATTCACGAACATATAAAAACGGTGGCGGGACACTTCAAGGGTAAGGTTACAGAGTGGGATGTACTAAATGAGCCATTAGAGGATGATGGATCGCTCCGGCAAACCATTTGGGCAAAAGCTTTAGGAGCAGATTATCCAGCCATCGTTTTTAAGTGGGCCCATGAAGCTGATCCTAAAGCCAAACTATTTATCAATGAATATGGCGCCGATGGCGTAACTGATGGAGACGGTGATATAAATGCGCGCGCCGAAGGCTTGGCGAAATTAGTTACTAAAATTCGCGCCGGCGGTGGACATATAGATGGTGTTGGTTTGCAGATGCACGATAAAACTGACGATTACTCTAAGAGAGCAAGTATCGAGGCTAATATGAGGCGCTTTAATGCGATGGGGATAGAGGCCCGCATTTCCGAAATGGATGTGAGCATGGATAATTCTTCTTCGGCGAATGTGCAAAAACAGGCCGAGATTTATCGTGAAGGAATTCAGGCATGTATGAATAACCCTAAAAATTGCCATACGTTTTCTATGTGGGGATTTGAAGATAAATGGTCTTCACTACAGAAAAATAACAATATGTATTCGCCCGATGAGGGTCTCGGCCTTGGAATGATTTTTGATCAAAATGGCGAAGCCCGACCAGCCTACCGAGCAATTCAAGAAGTGCTATCAAAATGAAGGTAGGCGAATGCCATCGATTCGAAGAATGAGATCTTCGTCCCGTTCAGATACAAAATTGCTTAAGATCCCTTGGCTCCCAGCGCGGTCGGTGCGACCCACTCACCCGCGACCCTCTTCCCCCATAAATCATACTTCAAAAATCTTCTTTTATATCAGTCACTTAATTCCACGCCAACTACCGATCGGTGAAAAAATGTTTTTCGAAATTTCAAATATCACTCAAGCGAGTCCAGTCGTGGGCACCATTTTTCTTTATTTATTTGGCTGCTGAAAATTCCAGCAACAAAAATCACCTAGTTGATGAGCCGATTTTCGAAGCTCCGGTTCCACAATCTCGGCACATCTTGTGATGATACCGTCAGACCCGCGATCTCTTAAAAATTTTTCCAACGAACCAATAGAGCTAGCGTACAATTCTGTGTTGGTAGAAACACCATAGCCTCGATTTAGATAATAAATGGGAATCGGATCCACCGATTTTCGTAGTGCCCAATAGGTTAAATCATCCACTCCCAAACGATTATAGATCTTATCTTTTGAAAAGCCGCAAAGTGCCGCTGCCGCCCAAATTTTTTCTTCTGTTTGTTCGTAGTGGAAAGCAGAAAATCGCAAATTCGCAGAAACGGGAATCGTATCAAGAAATAAGGATTCACCGAGCGTATTTAATCTTGGAGGACTCATCACGAGGAAAGTAAAGAAATACAGCAGCAGAGAAAAACTGGCCGTAATAGCTACCAGGATGGACCAAATTCGACGCCAGCGTGCGCTCACAAAACTACTCCACTCGTTCCAATAGAGAATTGCGCTCACTATAATTGCCGGCACAACAAGAACAGAAGAATACCAATTCTTTCCAATCTGAAACGAAAGCAAAAGCGACAACCCAGTACACAAAGCAAGGGAGAGTTGTGTTGTTTTAGATATCGTATGCCGTTTGACTATCTTCAATAGACTAAGACCGAAACCAAAAAGGGCCCCAAGAGCGAGGGTACCGAGTACAATAAGAGAAAGCAAATTGCTGATTTGATGAACAGTCAAGAATCGATGTCTCGGAGCCCAATTGAAAGGATAGAGAAAGGAATAACCCATATTTCGAAAATAAAAAGGAACCGCTCTTAGATTTAGGATTACCTGTTCCACGAACTGCCAAAAGTTTTGCAGAATCAAATTCGGACTCACCGACATACTCTGCAAAAAGCCACGAATCGCGGTGTCATTGGGACACGAATACAAAAGTGAATTAAACAATATAGTGTCTAAAATTATGAGCGTTAAAAAGAGTATCCCCAATAAGCGCACGGCTCTTAGCTCAGAAAGATTCCACCCGATGAATAGAAAAAGAGGCGCAAAGTGAATCACATTAGGATGGGCCGTGCAGGCTATAAACAAAAGCACGGCATGACCCAATAAATAGTTTAGCCCAGATCCAAGCTGCTGCCGCTTTGAGGAATTAATGGCAGAAAAGTAGAGCAATACGTCTGTCAAGATAACCAGAATTAACTCTTGTTCTGGGCGATTCAGTACGAACAGCAGCGGGCTAACGCCAAAGGCGAAAACGCCAATCGTCGCTGCTCGCGAAAAAACCACTTCTTTTGTAATTCGAAAGGCAAAGCGGTAAAATAAAAAAACCAGCAGCAATGCTTTAAAGATCGAAGCGATGCGAATGATTAACGGCGAGGAGAATAGATTATAAAAAATCGATTCGAAGGCGTTGTAGGGAATATTAAATTCACTAACACTAATCCTCCATTTTTCAGTAAAGCATTGAGGTAGGCAAAAAAAGGCATTGCCATGATCATAGAAAAGGCGGGAATGAGTCATCCTAATGATAAGCTCATCAGAAAAAATTGGCTCAAAAATCCCAAAGCACAAGGCTAAAACCAAAAGAACAAATAAACAATTCAGCCAATTTTTAAGTGAAATATATTTAAACATTTCTAATTTAATATTTGGGTATATCTAGACCTTCGCATCCTCTCATTATATTATAAAAATTCCTCTGGGGGCTATTTAATTACCGTGAGTTTTTCAATCCTCAATTATCATCCGAACAACCAAAAACCCGTGCAAGTGCCGCCAAGCAATATTCACTATCCTGCGGCAGGACAGCAAAACTTACTAAAAGTGGAAGAAACGCATTTCTGGTTTACCGCTCGCAGAGAGCTGGTACTTCGATGTTTGCGAGATGCAAACCTCACTAGGAAGAAAATATATACTGGCCTAGACATTGGTTGCGGTACTGGATTCACGGCGAATTGGCTAACGAACCAAGGTTTCACCGTCTATGGCGTGGATGCCTCCCCGCCAATATTGCAAGGGAGTATGGAGGAAAATCGCTTTTTCAGCCTAGATATTTTTAGTATCACCCCAACTCCAGAGTTTGATTTTATTCTTTTGCTAGATGTTATTGAACACATCGAAGATGATACGCGTTTTGTGGAGCAAGCTTTAAAGTTTTTAAAGCCCGGGGGAGTTGCCATAGTCAGCGTTCCTGCTTTTTCTTGGCTATGGTCCCCCATCGATGACCAATCTCAGCATTTGCGGCGCTATTCGAAATCCAGTCTCCGTGCGAAACTCAGCACCCTAAGGGCGCACATCGATCAGGAGTTCTACTATTATGGAAGCACACTTCCGTTATTTTTTATTTCCCGCATGGTGCAACGCCTTTTCAAAAAAGGCATTTCTGATGAAGCCACTCCCAATTCCCTGGTTAATGGTTTTCTCAAAATGCTTCTGCAGCTTGAACGAGCCCTTCTACCAAGAGGTATGCCCCTCGGCAGCTCTCTCTTTGTGCAGCTTCGAAAACCTCAAAATTAGTATTCCACTTTGTGAGCGGCGGACTGCAATAGATCCGTGCGACGCTTATCATAGCGTTCGATCATTAGCGGAGAGCTCCAGCCCGCCAATTGCTGCACAGATCGATGGCTGGCAGCGTGATCCAGGGCATTAGAAATACAAGTAGCCCGGCAAGAGTGCGGACTCACCCTATGCTCCACTCCGGCAAGGCGCGCATACTTCTGCACAATATAGTAGATGGCCTGGGTATCGATGGGCTTATCTTTTGTTTTGGTGATGTTGTTCCGCACCGGCCGAAAGAGGTATTTTTCTTCCCCGATCTTGATGCGTTCGCTTTCCAGATATTGCAGCAGGAGCGATTCTAGTTTTTCAGGAATGGGCAGCATGCGCTCTTTGTCGCCCTTACCTTGCACTCGAACGGTGAGAATACTTTTCTCCTGTCGGCGCTGCCACCCCAAATGGCTTGCTTTCAGTGCCACCAGCTCACCCCTACGTAAACCTAAGTAAAACAAGAAATGGAGAATCAGAGCGTGCATGCGCCCGCTAGCCGTTTTCGTGCTGGGCAGAGAAAGCATATTCGCCACTTCGAAATCACTAAACGCTTCCGTGGGCGATTCGGTTTTGGCGCGAAAGTTACGAACCCAAAGGCTAGGATTTTCTTTGAGCTTTCCGCGCACCTGCAGCCAGCTGAAGAAGCTGCGAATGGTGGCAAACTTTCGGTTCGCAGAAATGCGAGATAGACCAGCCCCGCCATCCGAACTGGGACGCACCAACCAGTCGCGATAGAGCAGCAGCACATCAAAATTTTCCGGATTCGCTTCTTCGGCCCTGAGGTAGGAGAGAAACTGCTTGAGGTCTGCGGCATAGGCCCGCCGAGTGTGATCGGAGCGCTGCGTTTGCACGAAGCGCTGTATCTCCATGAGTATCTCCCCCTTCAACCAAGGGCGAATAATGGGCTCTTCTGGGATGCTTTCGACGAACTGCGTTTGTTGAAGTATTGGTTGAGAAAGCGGCCTTTGCTTTCGCTTCCAACGGAAAAAACGTTTAAAAAATCGAAAAATCATCATGCTTATATATGATAATTAAACTTATCAAATATAAGAAGCATTATTTGTCTTGAGCGTAGCGTGGAGGGATCTTGTCTAGCCAGATATACTTATCATCTACCCGGCCACTACCAATCGACTTTGCGGCCATATTCATGCGGCTGAGTTCCTTCACTCCGGCTGCTCGGAATTCAGGTTTCTTCGCTGGCTTAGCTTCCGGAATTTTCTTCAGCTGCGCTGCGCTTGGTCGACTATAGTCGGCACTTGATACCACCGATGGCCTCTTCTCTTGTTTCTTAAAATCTTGCGTCAATCTTGGGGGAATGGAATCCGTGTTAAATTGTTCCTGCTTTTTTTCGCTAAGTTTTGGTTCCTGAGAAGCCAATTTCCGCTCCCCCAAGCTCTGTTTTTGGAGCTCCGGGATTAAATCCTTATTTTGCTGGAAGGCTTGTCGCAACAATGCCAAATCCGGTAAAGCCAATTTTTGCTTTGGAACCAGGCCAGTACTCAACGCCTTATAGATCAAAAAAATGGCTGCGATCGCGAAGAGCGCCCTCCATCGAAAGCGAGCACTTGCCTCTTCGGCATATTGTTCCTGCAAAATTGCGGCGAGATCTGAGCGAGACTTCTGCTGCTTAACTAAGGCTTCGCGAAGGCCATTCCTCATGGGCTGCTTCCAGTTTCGGGCACAGTCACAGTGGAGTGACCCGAATCATGCTGACAAGCAAAATAGGTAACCCGGCAGTGATTCACATCCGCTACAGCGAGAGCGGAGGGCAAATTGGAAAGCTCATAGTACATATCCTTGCATCCATTCGTGCAGAAGGCTTTGGCATCACAGTCCACATCCACGGAGCAACTATAATCAGCAATGGAGATTGCCTGCTGCATATCATGAATTTCTGGCAGCGCAGAATACACGGATGATTCCTCATATAGAAATTGGTGTGTACCCGATTCATTTTGAAACTTTAGGTACTGCCGGAGCGAAAACATGCCTACCAAGTAGTATTGAGAAAAGCTTTGTGGCCTTAGATTTCGTAACTCATAGCTAATATGCTGCTTTGCGGTGGTGGCGGGTGCCTCCGCAAAAGTTGCACCAGAGAAAAGTAGACATGCAAGCGCTACAAACAAAAACCTCATGCAACCACCCTTCGCATTTCTTCTGTATCCACACGTTGTTGCAATAGTTCTTCTACCACCTGACGGCCCAAAGCCGTTTGCAGTAGCCCTAGTCGAAGCGGATCTTCCGCCACCCAGGCATCGATGGAGTCATGCGTCCAAAGTAAAACCCGTAAATCAGTAGCAGCCACCACATCAGCACGAGTGCTTGATTTTGTAAGTAGACTCATCTCACCTAAAAATTTGCCCGGACCAAATTTAGTGATGTGCACGCCCTTTTCCGAAATATCTGCCTCGCCGGAGAGAAGGCAATAGAGCTCCTCAATCTTCGTGCCGCACTCAATCAAGCGCTGGCCCGCGGGAATATGATCGCCTCTCGCAATTCGAGTAAAACTTCTCACTTCACTAGAAGGAAAATTCTCTAAGACTGTCTTTGCTAAAAAGGTTTCCACCGGATCTAGGCTGGTATTATTTTTTTGCCACCTGGAATAAAATAATTGGCCGGCATTAACGGCAATAAACAGCGCATTCCAAAGGCAGGGCAACCAGAGCATTTCCCTCGCCGATACGGAGCAATAGTAAATAGTGGTAAGACTCGCGAGAATAGCCAGAATTCGTAAGGTGCTAATCGTGCGAAAGGCAAAGGAAAGCAAGGTGAGCCCATAGGCCACTTGCAGAATAGTTTTCGCATCTAATAGATCCATACCTATGGATCGGAAAAGAGGCTCACTTCATTGAGTTCCAAGTGCTATTTCGCGAAAGCAAAAAACACCCTAGCGTGTGCGTCCTACCAGGCTGGAACGTTCCAAGCTTCACCGTGAATTTCCACGGCAGCACGATGTCTATAATTTGGAACACTTACAGTTAGGGTACGAGTCTCCCCAGGCATCAAACTGATATAGTTATCACTCCAAAATACGGGCAATAACTCTTGATCATCCTTGGTGAGCTTTAGGTGGGTAAAAAAGGCAAGCGCAGCCCCCGTATTCGTGAGCTTCACTAAGGCGCGTCCATCCGCTTCATCCCAACTACTTTCTACATGGAGTATAGTTGGAGGCAAATCCTGCAAAGCGGAAAGATTTGCTTCACTGATAATCGGTGTTCGTTTGAAGTCAGTGAGCGGCCACGCATAGGCTTCTTGTTTCGTGGATAGCCAATAGAAGTTATTATCTTTCACCACATCATTCTCATCGCGCAATTCCAGCTTCACAAAGTAGAGCTCCTTTGGAGTCTCACTCGGCCCAGCCAACACAAAAGCCTTCGCACTAGCATCAGGGGCAAGAGAAAGTTGCGCATCATTTTTTGAAAGCAACTTTAAACTCGCATCATAGATGGAGGCATACACATGAAGATTCTTCTGAGGAGAGTAAGTGGAGTTCACTACCACCACACTCTGATCATCTAAACTATATTGCACATGAAGCGGTTTATTGGCGTTCATCACACCGTAATAGGCAGCGCCCGGGCGCAGAAAGAAATCATACAAGTGCCAAATCGTGGACGGCCAAGCGCTATTAAGCATCCACTGCACAATGCCAGTGGCACTATGATATTTGTTTTTGCCAAAGGCCTCGAACATTGCGCGATGATTATCATAATCCATCACTTGAGATTTCTTGATGAAATCAGCAAGATCCTTCACCTCACCATAGCGTCTTTTCACCGCATCGAGATGGGGCGTTAGATCCTTAAAATCATTCTCCCCCGCATGTAAACTCCAAACATCATCCAGCTTAGAAAAATTCTCCGGAGGAATAAAACTCTTCAAACTTTCCATGGGAGGGATCGAAACTCCTGGGCTCGTTTCCGTATTAAAGCCCCAAGCGCCGCCATACTTCGTATCCACATACCAGTATGACGGTGGCGTATAGGCATAGGGCCCATTCATTTTCACCCCAGTGGCTCCCCCGCCATCCGTTGTTCTGTCGGATGCGGAAGATAAAATTGGATTTGGCCAGTGAGCACTCTTGAAAGCCTCCAAATAAAGTTTTTCGATCTTCGCGTTAGGCGCCTCATCGCTACCGTATAAGAAAACAAATACACTGGGATGAGAGCGAAGCTCCATGGCTTGATCGAAGAGAGAGCTCTGGGCGATAGGAAATTTATCCGCTGTCCAAGATTTTCCTTCCTGCCAAGCATTGCAGCAAACCCAACCAGGCATTAGTAAAATACCTTTCTTGTCGGCCAGGGTTAAAAAATATTCTGGCTCAAATCTTCCCTCTAAACGCACTGTGTTTAGTCCGAGCGCTTTCACATACTCTAATTCTTGCTCAGCGCGCGTTGGGTTAAAACGCAAAAGCAAATCCGAGGCCCAGCCGCCACCACGAATTAAAATTGGTTTTTCATTCACGGAATAGAGCCTGTAGCCATCTGCAGTGAGTTTGGAATCAATTTTACGAATACCGAAATCAATCCCCTTTTGATCTGACAAAGCACTAGAGGAAGCGATCTGAATGCTTAGATGATAGAGATCTGGATTTCCCATTTGCCAAGGCCACCATAATTTCGGATGGGCGAGCTGCAGCTGAGGATACTGGGCAGGCCTAAAAGAAATAATTTTTTTCTGCTTCGCTGCCAACTTCACCGTTTTGGTGAACTGGATATCTCCGATGGATCCACTTACTTCACCCTCGAAAGCCTGGTTAGACCAGTTCACTAAATTGGCTTCCACTGTGAGCGCCGCACTACTTGCACTTGGAAAGTTAATTTCACTCTGCACCTGGGCAGCTTCGATTGAAACGGCTCCGTGCACATGAAGCGTAACCTCTCGCCATAAGCCCATATTTTTATCTTGAGGAGTTGGGTTCCAATCCACCCAGCTGGGCGTGAGATCGGTAGGCCCGGGAGGAAATACTTCCACCGCCACAATATTCTTCTCACTCTTTAAAAAAGGCGTGATGTCATAGCTGAAGTGGCGATAGGAGCCTCGTGTCTCGGCCGAGCCCGCGAGCTTTTTTCCATTGAGCCAAATCTCTGCGCCGTAGGTGATGCCGGCAAAATTAATGTCCACAAATTGATCGGCCCGTTTTGCAGGAGCAGAGAACTCTTTACGATACCACCAGCCTCTACCGAACGGGCTTTCCTTCGGTGTGGCCACCTCCCCATAATTTTTTCCGATCGGGTAATACTCCCCGGAACCAGGAAGCTTGAGCCAATTTTTGCCATAGTATGGATCTGAGCTCGTGCCCGTGCCAACAGCGGAACCCGCTAAATTGGCCAAAATTGTAGATGGCACCGTGGCAGGCAGCCAATCCTTCGCCTCAAAAGAATCCTGGGAAATTTTTTCGCCACTGGCTCTTACGAGATTGGAATCCTGAATTTGCCATTCATTATGCAGCTGGATACGGGCTTCCGCTTTATGTTTGGCGAAAACTGCTTGGGTTAAAAATAGAAATGAAAATAAAAACATCAAACTACTCCCGTTTTTTTTGATCTTAATGCCACAGCAAGTGCTACCAACGCACAGAAAACATCTACCACTAGAACGCTTTTACCCGTGGCCCAATCCTGGTGCCAGAGTTCGTAAAAAAAGGTGCGGTAGAGAAGATACGCGTCAACCACGAAACCAAAAGCAGGAATCAACAAAAAGGCAAAGAAACCAAATAAACCATCACGCCAGCGTTTGCGATTCAATACTAGGTTTGCTCCATTCACCAAAAGATAGGTGATCATCGCAAAAAACGTAGAAGAGGTGCCCCACCATACATAGGAATCATAGGGACTCAAAAAAATCGAAGTGAGCAAGGTGGAGACTAAGGCAATCCCAAAAATTACATGCAATGCTTGCTTTGGAGTTTTTGATTCACTGAGAGCAGAAAAGCGAATCGGAGCCAATCCGCCTCGCGCCATACTGAAGAGCACACGGCTCGAACCGATTGCGGTGGCAATCGCTAATCCTAAAGTAGCTGAAATTCCAGTGATCGGGATAAGAATACCTCCTCTACCCCACACCATTCTCGCCAATTCCGAGATGGGCATTTGTCCACCCTCGGCAATTTTCTGCATCTGCTCTCGGCTTGCCCCATAACTAAGGGCCCAAATTCCCGCGATAATGATACCCGCATATACGAGTAGGGATAGAATGGTGGCGCGGGGGATCACCTTTTCTGGCATTTTCGTTTCTTCGGCGAGAGTGCTCACCACATCGAAACCGCAAAAAGCCAAAATCGCAAACACCATGGCACGGAACACGCCGGTGCTACCCGTAGGCGACGCGCTCAGGTGAAATCCCTCAGCACTAAAAGTTTGTCCACTGCCTTTTGCTACCCAAAGCACCGTGAAGCAAAGCGCACAAACTACAAAAGATTCTAGTAGGAGAAATGCCAGAGCTCCTCGGCTCGAAATCGAAAGCCCGCGGTACACAAAACTAGCGCTCCAAAGCAAACAGATCACTGCGCCCGCTGCGAAACTAAAGAATCCAGGCGTAAAATGAACGAGCTTCAGTAGATCGCCTGCGAAAACTCCCAAGGTGACCGGCTGAATAATAAAATTAGTGAGATAATAGAGAAAAACCATCCACCCAGCCCAGATTCCCACTTTTTTTGAAAAAGCTTTCTCGGCCCAGTCGGCAGCGCTCCCCGAAGTTGGATATTCTCTAGATAAAAGCACATAGCTGCAAGCCGTGGGAAGTGTGGCAAAAAAAGCCCAAATAAAAGCTAAGGGGGCAGCCATTCCTGCATTGAGATAGGCGGGACCAAACCCGCCGTAGAGTGTCATAGCAGGAGATAGCATCACCACCCCGAGAGTAGTGGCACCAAGTAAACCGATTCCGTCCCGATTTAAGGGCTTTGTAGCTTCAGACATAAAACTAATCTTGCCCAAGAAAGCGTGAATTTCCTAGTAGATTGTCTCGTAATTGTGAATTCAAGAATACTAGACATTGCCAATAGAATTAGGCTACTTTCCCCGCATGAAAATCTGTGTTTGCGCTCTCCTATTTTTCCTAGCTCTCACTGCCAACTGCTTGGCCGGCTCCTTAATTCCTAATCCACTTTCGGTGCTATCGGGAAAGGGCAGTTTTTCTCTCCATAATGGCGATAGCATTAGCTTTCCAAAGGGTGACGCTAAGGCCGAATTCGTGGCACAGAATTTTCTAGATTTAGTAGCAAATACCTACGGCTTAAAATTGGTGAAGCGCGAGCAAACGCTTGGATCCACGATCTCCATTAGCCGTTGCTCTATTTCCTTTTCCAAAAGTGAAGAAGCCTATGAACTAACAGTGAATAAGGACGGTATTCGTATATGCGCAGTAGGTGATGCTGGTATCTATTACGCAAGCGCGACGCTTTGGCAGATGATGGAAAAAAGAGCCGCCATTGAAGTAGACTTCACTCATATCCAAGATGCTCCCCGCTTTCCTTGGCGCGGAATGCTCCTCGATTCTGCGAGACACTACCAATCTCCAGAGTTCATTCGAAAACTAATCAATGTTTTATCCTTATACAAAATTAATCGTTTGCATTGGCACCTCACCGACGATCAAGCTTGGCGCCTAGAAATTAAACAATATCCGCGCCTCACGGATTTTGCCGCCTGGCGAGTTCCTGCCGGTCTAGGCCCCGAAAACGATATTGATCCAGCCACTGGCAAGCCTCGCCTCTATGGTGGCTTTTATAGCCAAGAACAAGTGAAGGAGCTTGTGCAATACGCGAGCGAACGCAACGTAACGATTGTGCCGGAAATTGAGATGCCGGGTCATGCCGCAGCGGCTATTGTGGCCTATCCAGAGTTTGGATCTATTGCCAATCCACCAACTGCGATCCCTCATGATTGGGGTGTATTCCCTTATCTTTATAATGTGGGGGATGATAGCTTTCGATTTTTAGAAAATGTGCTCGATGAAGTAATGAGCCTCTTTCCAGGACAATTCATCCACGTGGGCGGAGATGAAGCGATCAAAGACCAATGGAAAGCCTCCGCTCAGGCTCAGCAAGCCATTAAGCAGCTCGGTCTAAAAAATGAAGACGAACTGCAAGCTTGGTTCATTCAGCGAGTGGGGCAATATGTGGAGAGTCACGGCAAGCGAATCATTGGCTGGGATGATATTCTCTCTCCGCGATTGAGCCAGCCGTCTGCGGTGATGTCGTGGCATGGCCTCGATGGCGCCATCAAGGGCGCAAAATCGGGGCATGATGTTGTAGTAACCGCCGCACCCAATTTTTACTTTGATGGTAGAATGAACGAATCTTCGGATCAGCCGCCTGGTGTGGCGGATAATATTGTTTCCCTAGAAACAGCTTTTTCCTTTAATCCCATGCCTACTGCCCTCACCGCCGATCAACAAAAACATATACTCGGTGTGGAAGGCGCTGTGTGGACAGAAGATTTCAATACAGACGAACAGATTGCCCTCACTACATTTCCACGCGAATTAGCTATCGCAGAAATTGGTTGGTCTACCGTGAAAAGTCGCGATTGGAATAATTTTCTCTCACGCATTCCATCGGCACAGGAAAATCTTGCTCTACTAGGCATGGAATTTTCCGATAGCCCCTTCGAGCCGATCATCGAGCATATTGAAAATAAAAATAGGGAGACGGTTAGTGTTTCCATCAGCAATCAAACCAATTTTGGTGAGCTTCGCTATACCCTAGATGGAAAAGATCCAGCGACGGATTCCAAACCATTCGATGCTGCACTCAACTTACCTATAGGCAGCACTCTAAGAGTGGCTAGTTTTTTTAAGGGAAAAAGAATCTCTCGGATTAAGCAAAAGAACTTCGACATAGTCTCCTTGCATACGCGCAATAGTTTTGAATTAAAATCCTGCTATCCCGGACAATATAATCTCGCCACCGAAGATGATGCCTTCACCAACGGCAAGAAGGCCTTTTTCTTGGTAGACTATATGCACCCCTGCTGGATCTATGAGAATGCGGATCTATCAGATTCGGTTACTCTCCAGGCTGAGGTTGGGCAACTTCCCTTCAATTTACAAATTGGCGACGACGTAAACTCCATTCACTATCGAAAGCCTAGCACGCCCGAGGGAGAGCTAGAGGTGCGCCTGGATAATTGCTTTGGAATTCGCGTTGCGAGCATCCCCTTAAAATCGGCAGTATCGAATCCTGGTGTTAGCGCCTTGCCTCCAACCACCTTGCCAGCCCTTTTCGGTGTTCACAATTTATGTTTCACCTTCACCCAATCAAACATCGATCCCTACTGGGTGATCAATAAAGTTCAACTCTTGCCTTAGGGCTTCGTAGTTTTAGAGATCACACCACTTTGCACGATATTGTTATTGCTATCGCGAGTGTCTACTTGGAAGTAGTAAGTGGTATTCGCAGCTAATCCGTTCACCACCAAGATTTGTGTCATAGCTGAATTGCTCACCGTTAACACCTGAAAATCCAGCTGATCCGCGCGCGTTCCCACATGCACTGTTGCCGTGGTTGGCATGCCCGGAGTTTGCCAAATCAAGGTTGCACTGCTCGCTGTTGTGGTGCCATCGAAACCCTGCACTGCCCAAGCGGCGGGATTAGGGCTAGGTGGAGCTACAGTTGGGGGCGTTGTGCCAGGAGGGTTGGTGGAGGCTCCACAGCTTTCGTCAATATTCACAGAGGCCACATAATTTGAATTATCCACCACTGAATTTGTGGATGATTCCGTTACGGAGAAAGTAAGAGGGCTGCTGAGGCCGCAAGCTGCATTTACATCTTTTGGATTAAATGCCACTTGCGTGAAACAGAACTGACCATTCGCTTCCGATGGTATAGATAAATTGTTTACTGCCGGAGTAAACACGCGTCCGCTGCCATCTGAACTTAAGTTAAATTGGAATGGACGTGTTGTTTCCACCATTTTTGTGATGGCATCTGCCAAAACTCTGGTTGGATCAGCGCCAGCAGGAGCTCCAGCTAAGCTCCCATCGGGAGTCATCAAAAGCACGGCAGGTGCGCCTGGGGAAAGCTCGCCATAGGTAGTTGTTTTTCCGTCACCATCTAAGTCAATACCAGGGGCAGCCACTATGGCTCCAGTATTTTGAGCGAGGTAAGCAAAGTCGTTATAGCTAGTGAAGGTATTTGCTCCAGGATAGGGCTCTGTTTGGTACTGATACCCGATTCCCATAAATAAAATTCCTTGGGCCTTAAGCAAGTTCACCACTTGATCAAGCGTAGCGGCACCGGCAGGTAAGCCAGTTTTCTTATCTGCTGCATCGCTGATGCCCAATACAATTTTAATTCTGTTAGGATCATTGTCCCAGCCCATCTGCGAAGCACCAAAATAAGGAGCCATGGCATTACCATCCACCGTTGCGCGAATCGCCGTAGAAAGGGCTTCTGGTAAGTCACCACCACCCGAGGCCGTGAGCGAACTCAATCCGGCCTTGATTTGGCTCGCATCAGCGGTGAGAGGCACATTCATCATGAAAGGCAAATCTCCGGGTTGGCCGCCATGGTCAGCGAAATCACGATAGCTTGCCAGCCCAAGGCGAAGATTTGGAGTTAAAGTATTTAAGTTGGTGATCAGGTTCTCCAGGTTTGCAATCATGGCCTGGATCGAAGGAGTCATCGAACTCGTAACATCGAAAAGAATCACGAGATCAATCGAGGGGATATCCTTCACGGGCGTTAAGCTCTTCCAAGCCGCAGGATTCACGCAAACATTCACTTTCACGCAGGCGCTATCTGGCACATTGCTTTGCAACGCACTCGCAGTTTTATTCTGATAGGGACCATTCGTCACCACAAGAGTTTGGCCAGCGCTGCAAGTATTCAAGGCCGCTGCATCTACTCCAGTGAATGTATGATCAATGGAATTAGCCAAAGCCTGCACACTACAGCTGTGGTAATTGTCCCCCACTGTGCCGGCTTGAGCTGAACAGAAGCTCGTAGCCGAGCAGAGCGTATCGCAAGTGATCGCTCCTGGCACTTTCAGAGTGGAGAAATTTGCGGCATAAGGAGCGCCGGCTGCGATATCGCTTCCTACACAATTTCTCTTAGCTCCACTACTTGCTCCACAGTAATTCACTACTGGGTTCGCATCTACGCAGCTAGAGTTATTGTAGGTATAGCTGCCCGATTGAAGAGCGGTAATTTTACACGAGGTCGGTGCGGGAATGGATTGAGCTGCAGCCACAAAACTTGCCAATCCTGCGCTACAATTATCGTTCACTGCAGGATTATAATTTGCCCAAAGCGCATTGGTGAAACTCTGTGTGCCATCAATGAACCTCTGAAGCGGAGTTCCTGCCACACAAGTTATCGGATGAGCGGCATCGTTCAGAACCGCAGCCGCTGGTATTTTACCGGAAGCAAAGGCGCTACAGCCGGATGTAGAAAAATCACCGCTCACATTGTTAACACTTGCGATTGTATAGTTGGTCACACAATTTAGGATACTTGTATCGGAAGGAGAGCAGGCCCCTACTACATGTTTAGGCTTCGCTGCGGCAGCGCAGCTGGCAGGATGATTCGCATCGCCAATCAGGCCGCCAGAAGGAATTTTACCAACCACAAAACTATCACAACCCACAGAACTAAAATCACCAGAAACGGTTAGGTTGCTCGTTGGAAACGTGGTGCTGCAGTTTAAAATACTCGTATCACCTACCGAACATGCTCCCACCACATGTTTATTTGCGGCGGCGGCACAACTAATTGGATGTTGGGCATCATTGAGAATGGCTGCGCTAGGCAATTTTCCAGCGGCGTACGCACTGCAACCTAAAGCAGAATAGTCGCCACTTTTTGGAGCCAAGGTACTTTGTGCATAAACCGTTTGGCAATTTGCGATTGTAGCATCAGCCACACTGCAAGCACCGCTTTGGTGCACAGAAGCGGCTGCAGAGCATGCCACTGGGTGGGCAACATCATTGAGTAGTGAATTCATGGGTAATTTACCCGCCACAAACGCGCTACATCCTGCGGATTGAAAATCGCCTTTTAGCGGTGCAGATAGCGATAGCTTGGAATAGGAGCTCACGCAGTTGCTCTTGCTAGGATCTGCCGGATCGCATGCCCCAACAATATGTTGAGGAGGCAAAGCTGTACAACTTGGAATATGAAATGGATCTGTTAGCGCGCCAGCGGGAAGTTTCCCGGCCACAAAGGCCGCACAGCCTACCAAGCTGTAGTCGCCTTGAAGATCAATCGTCATAGCCGATTGCTGGGTAAAGTAATTCACTCTCGTTGCAGGCAGATCGTAGGATTGAACAGCAGTGTAGTAGCTCACATTCGTATAGAGAGCATCAAACTCCTGATGCGAACTGAAGTAACTGATGCTGGTTTGTGGCACATCGTAACTCTGTGCTTGCTTAAAATAGGTAATTACAGTTTGCGGAACATCATAGGATTGACTGCCGGTATAGTAACTAATATTTGTTTGTGGAAGCTGGTATGCATAGTGATACGAGAAGCCACTTGTGTAGGAAACCTGACATTGAGCAGCGCTCGGGTTTGCATTCTTTTCTTGATAGCTTAGATTCGTCCATGCCTGCTGACATTGACCATCAATTAAATTGTTTCCACTCAAACTTCCACCAATGGCATGAATGGAGCTGTCTGGCATTTTGCAACTCTCTGCCCCAACCGAAGTGATATTTACTTGGTTGCCCGATATCGGCGCGTCGCTCGGCGTACTGGTAGAGGTGGAAGATCCTGGCACGCAGGCCACCAAGCTACCGGCAAAAAGCAAACTCAAGCTGAGTAGTTTTTTGTTCTTCAACGCCTGTAAGAAACAAGTGGATTTACGCATAATGTTAATTATACCTAACATTATGAATAAAAACACGGAATAGTGTATTTTGCCATTAAATCAAGGAGTTAGCGTAGCTCACACTGCATACTTACGCCCGCATTTACAGCACTCACAAGGTAGCCCCCATATTGCTGCTCAAAAACCAAGGTATCTAGCTTGCTCTCCGAAACCACCTTCACTTGAGTGGTATCGGAATAAACGAAGGCCCTGTCGTTCACGTATTGGCCCGTCACACAGACTTCCTTCGCCTCAGCAAGCACACATAGCCGAGCATTAGAAAAGGCCTTAGAGGCAACATCATAAGTGTTCTCGAAACGCAGCTCACAGGGAGCGCGGTCGCCTACTAGCTGCCCCGAAGCAACAAGTAAGTGCGGAGCACTAGACTCAAGCTTCACATAGTTCGGAAGCGAATCACGGATAGCCGTTATCCTAACCCACCGTAAATTCGCCATTGCGATAGTTGGAAACAAACATACTGTGATGGCACAAAGAAGCTTTAACTTGATTTTCATAGGAACCCTCGAATCAAATTTATGCGGCACGTTAATTCAGTTTATTGGGGCTGTAAAGTGGTTCTTAAAGATTTCCAATACCAGCCTCATTTTAGGCCTCTTAACAACCGATATCCTCCTATGACGAAAAAAGAAAAAATCATCGATCCGAGCGACTTTCAATCCATCAAACTCCTCACTAGTTTTCAGAATACCAGCACCGGGCTCAAAGAGGTGCCGCCAGAGAAATGCACCCTCATCGAAATTGGCAAAAAAAACCTCACGCTCGAACTTCCCCTGCATAGCTGCAATATGAGCCATAATGTGATTATCAAAATTTCTGTGGCTGAAACAGGAATGAAGCAACGCGAGATACTCGCAGTTACTGGCAAAGTGATCCACATGGAAGTAGAAAATTATACTCGAGTAGTTGTCGACTGCATTCAGTTTGATGAAGCCAGCTGGAATGAACTTCTGCAGATCTATTCGAAGCGACAAGATTCGATTACAAATTTTCTAAAAAGTGCGAAGGGCTACTAAAAAATGAGCAGCAATGAGGCACAACAAATTGCAGAGCTCCGAGAACATTTAAAGACGGAAAAAATCATGATTGTTGATCCAGGGGCGACTTCGAGAGCAACAATGCATAAAATATTTATAGAATTTGGCGCAGCGCCTGGAAATATAAGTCTCGTGGATAGCTACCAGAACGCAATTTCCGAGGTGGGATTCTTAAAAAGTCGTATCGTGGTAGCGGAATATGAGCTCGGCAAAAATTCAGGCCTAGAGCTTTTGCAGCGCTTGCGCACTCAGTTTCCAAAAGAAACAAAAAATATAATTTTCATGATTGTAACAGCGAATACATCGCAAACCGCCGTAGCTCAGGCGGCCGAGGAAGATGTCGATGCCTATGTGCTTAAGCCATTCACTGCAGACATAGTTCGCAAAACAATCATTCAGGCCATTCATAAAAAACTGAAACCCTCTGAATATATTCTCTCGATCGAGGAAGGAAAAAGGCTGCTGGAAGAAAAGAAGATTGATGAAGCGGAATTGATTTTCGAAAAAGCGCTGAAGCTAGATGAAACGCCCACCCTAGCCTACTATTATGTGGGCTATGTTAAATCCTTGAAGCAAGCCATGATAGAAGCGCGAAGCAACTATGAACGAGGCCTTGCCTTTAACAATGTGCACTTTAAGTGCTTAGCTGGCCTCTTTGATTTACTCATGCAAGAGCGTGAATTTAAGCAAGCCTATGGCGTGGTAAGAAAACTGGCAAAGATATTTCCCGCTAACCCAAAGCGTTTAGTAGATGTATTAAAGCTAGCCATCATCAATCGTGAATTTGAAGACATCGAAGAATACTATAGCATCTTCACCACCATCGACGAACGCGATGATATGCTCATTCGGCATATCTGCACTTCACTGATTATATGCGGTAAGTTCTATTTGGAAAAAGGCTCGAAAGCCAAGGCGCTTGAGTTATTCCAAAAAGCATCAGCCACTGGCTCTGGACGAGTAAATTTTCTAAAAGAAATCGTGCAGACTCTCTTAGATGCCAAGCTCCATGAAGATGCCGAGACCTTTCTTAAGAAATTCACTCCGGAAACCATGATCACGGAGGCCTATAAGGTTTTGCATTTTCAAGTAATGGATAATAGTAAGGCAACTCCCTTTGCCATCATCGGAAAAGGACGGGAGCTCCTAGCCGAAAATATTTTCAGCAAAGAAATTTATACGATCCTTTTGCGCCGCTGCGTGGAAACGCAAATGAACGTGCTGGTGGATCATCTTTACTACCAAGCCATAAAGAAATATCCAGAGTGCAAAGCCGACTATCAAACAATTGCCGGCGCCCTCTTGCCCGA
>CAIPTA010000118.1 GCA_903867855.1 Oligoflexia bacterium
AAATCTGTATTCTCAAAATCGTCTTCTTCTGTATTTCCTTCGAACCAATCTAAATAAGACTGTAGTTTAACCCAGGGAACTGCGTTCATAATGCAATATTGATTAGTGCTTAACTTTACTACCTCAACTGTTTGTTGATTAATCTTTCGAGAAATCTTCCAGTAGAGGGAGGGCTCATTTTGAAAAATTAAGAGTGCTGGCTTCTTGGAAATTTTTGCAAGCTCTTTGGGTAAGTTAGACGGAGCTAAGTGCAATTCTCCGAATAGGGTGAAAATCCTTGGATTCGATAAATCACTTTGTGCATCGGCCAGAATAGTGGAGGCATGTTGATCTCTTTCCTGCAAGGTGGCTGGAGTTGGCTTATTTAGCGCCAAAACGCGAATTTTATGCTCGCGAGCATAAATGAGAATCTCACTATAGTTTTTCCAAGAAAATGGCCAGTGTTCGGAAAATTCGATTTCTTCGCGGAGCTCTTCGAGGGATAGCTTTTCCTGAAGATAAAAATCTACTTTTTTTTGAAAATTACTTTGAATGCACTCCAGGGCAATGACGATATTTTCGTCTTTCTCTCTGGCTTCACGAACAATCCGCAAAAAAGTTTTTTGTGATTGGTTAAAAGGATGAAAGTCTGCCACAAAAATATAGCGCGACTTGAAAATGCTTTTTAGTAGTTCTTTACGAGAGGATAAGGAAAATTTGCCTTGAAAAAGTTTGGTATAATTTTTTTCGTATTTTTTGAGTTCCTTGGTTTTTCCTTTTTCAAGGAGCAAAAGTTCATTCTGGAGGCTGCGATAGAGTCGCCTCTGAGATCTTTCAATATTTTCTATTTTGATCATGAATGAAGGGCGAACTCTTCAAAGCCATAGCCGTCGCCTAACTCAAATGCTTTGGCTCGATGATAAAAAACGTTGGGGCTTAAAATATCTAAAAGCCCAGAGATCCATTCTTCTCGCAATTTGCCCATGAAGGCCACATCGATTCCAGCTTCATTCCAGGCTTCAGAGTGGGCGGAATAGCGATAATGAACCGTAATGCCAGATTGTGGACGAATACTTAGAATGAAGCCTCGATCGCTCGGCAGGCCATTATAGGTGATGTGAAAAATGGATTGTACGGCTTCTGTGAGCGGGAGTCGGGAGCGTTTCTCTGCGGCCGTTGAGCTGGTGAGAAACGCTCTGGCGGCATCTTGCCCTGCGGTACGAGCACCAAATAGAATTTGTTCATCTACGTGTGGATGGTAGTCAGAAATTTTTTCGCGCAGAAGTTTGATGGTTTTCGCCTCATAGGCCTCTGTTTTTTTTGCTAGAAAACGGATGAACTCTTGAGGTTCTCGCTCATCGATAATATCGACAAATTTTGGATCTTCACTAAAAAGAGGGAGCTGCAAATTGTTTTGAGTTAAAAGATCAGCTACTTTTTTTCGACCAAAATGGGCGGCTACAGAATCGATTACACGGCTGCGGCGACGATCAATGGCTCTCAGCTGTTCAAAAACTAAGTGTACTTCGTGAGAATTATACATCCATTTGATCCTATAGTGCTTTAGGTAATTCGGTCAAATGCCGTTATAAGAACATGGACTTATGGTTTCCAATTATCCTTGCGGCAGTGGGGTGCTTCTTGCAGTTTACGCTGCAAAATCCTCGTCGCCGTGAGGCATTTGTTCGTTTGCATCCCATATCTGGCTCACTTGAGCGCGTGGATCGCATGTCGTGGCTGTTTATTATTGTAGGATCCCTTTGGGAACTACAAAATCTTCTCGTTTAATTTCTACGGGTCGCTGAAAATCTACCTGGATTTTTGTTTCTTCATGCGTCAAGTGGCGACGAATTGTTTGGTAGGCTTTATCATCCTCGAATGCATTGCTGAGTGAGAAGAGACAGCAAAAAATACGATCCATGATTTCAATGCATTCCTTCGTGCTTTTGAGTTGCTCTTGAATGGTTCGAGAAATTTCTGCGAGCTGGGCGTTCACCAAGAATATATCTGTGGGCAGGAGAATTTTCATGGCCGACTCTTGCCAGTGGCGCCCGAGCTGACCGAGCAAGGCACTGTGTGCTGCGCGGATAAGAATGGCTGGACCGGAAAGGCGCATCATCGTGTCGAGACCGGATTGTAATTCTAGTTCTGACATAGGCCCGGAAAGTTGAGGCTTAAGCACCACAGCGTTAATGCGGAAATCGTGGCTCGGTTTGAGGCGAGTGACATGAATGCTCGGATGATGCAGAAGCGCCGTATGGTCTAAGTGTTGGAGAATTTTTAGGCTTTGCGCTGGATCGGCTTCTGGCAGCTGTGCGGGCAAGTTCCAACGATGCAAAGAAAGATTAGGATATAAGTGATGACTAAACTCTCTGGTTACTTCGAGGTTCTGATCAATACTGTGCTGAAGATTTACTATTACCTGAAGTAGCTCAGCAGATTGATAGAGCGTGCGGCTCTCCTGGGGACGCAGAAGCGCTGGAAGACGGCGTCGCAGATCGCTATGGCCGGCAAAATGCTGTGGGCTTTGAATGGCAGGAATGAGGGTTCCATCGGCAAATAGGCGCGCCAGTGGCATCATCTTGAGAAGCTGCTCGTTTTGTCGTTGTTGACCGCGAGAGAGGCGTTTCGCTTCTTGCTCCAACTCTAAGCGATACCAAAACTGTAGCGGAGCCGAATTGATCTGTGCGAGAAAAAAGGCAGATGGTTCGGGCACTCGATTGTCTGGCAAGAATAGAAATTGGCCATCTTTACAATCCGCTTTGAGAGCCTGACCAGGAATATCTTTTATATAAATCGCGCGCTGAAAGTTTATATCTTTTGTGTTTTTGGCGCGTAGAAGCGTGCCGCTCGCAAAAGCGCGATTAGGATAGCGCTTCAATTGGGCGCTCACTTCGTAGAAGCTAGATTCCGTGAGTGTTTGCCATGGGCCGTTGCGCAGGAACTGCTGCGAAGTAGCGGCAGCCATTGCCTCTAGGCGCGCAGAATCTGTTTGTAAAACGGTATCGAGCACTTCACCAGGGTGTTGGTTTTGTTCGAGAGCTTCGAGCACTTTGCGCCAGATTTGGGGAAGTTTTTCTGCGGAAATAGTTCCCTTGATTTTTAAAATGAACGGACGATTGGCATCGCGCTCTTCTTTGCTAGAATTTTTCTCAAGAAGGAAAAGGCCTTTAGGTAGGCTTTCTCCCTTTGTGCCGGCAGCGTGGCGAAGGTCTACAATTACTTTCAGCAAAGATTTTTGCAGCGTATTTTCGCGTAACTTTTGTGCTCGGTCGGAACTATCGGTGGGCCAAAAGCTATCACTCGTGAGTAAGAGCTGGCCACGCTCTTTGAGCTGATCGAGAAAGTGCACCGCATCTTGAAGTTCTTCGCCGTTGCCCTCGGGAAAACAGGCCGCTAGCTGCGCAGGGAAGGGCACGCGAAACGATTCTGAGAATAGCTGGCTTTTTTGAGTTTGTCCGCCCAGTTCGCTCAGCATGAGCTTTGAATATAAATTCAGTTGAGGAATATCGGATGGACTAATCCATAGGAGATTTATCTCTGTGAGAAAGCGTTGGAATTCGCTATTCGTAAAGGCCCAAACGCCTTCCAGGGATTTTTCTGTGAGCAGGTTTTGTAGGGAGTTGAGGCTGTCTCCGTTGACGAGTCCGCTAATCAATAGAGGATTAGAAATATCTCCAGTTATGCTCACTCCAGAATCCATATTGCGTTGGGTGCGCAAGTATTCCAAAAATAGTTCCCAGCTCTCCTTTGGGCCAATGAGCTTAGGAGCAAAACCAATAATAGAGAGCCGACTTCTCGCTGAAATCTGATGGAGGGTTTCTAGGAGAAAATGGCTGCCTGCTTTACCTAGATCTAGCTTGGAGAGAACCGACCAAATGCTTTGCGAGGTGGTGTGAGCAGGGGAAAACCAGCTATAGCAATTTTGTTTAAGGAAGCTCCAATCGTGCTTCTGAATAATTCTGCGACCACGTTTTTTCAGGAAGCTGGTGATTCTCCAATTAACGGTATGTTTCGCGCTATCATTGTCAGATTCGTCGAGGAGGCTAAGATCGGACCAACGCTTCAAGAGCAAGATTTGGAGAAGCTGAAAAACCGCGATTTCATAGGCGAATAGATTTAAGCCTTCATTTTCTTGGCTACCTACTCGCGACTGTAAAATCTCTTCCAAGGAACTAGTGGTATCCGAGAAGCGACGAATCGAATTTTCGATTTGCGTTTTTCTCGCCTTATTTAGGCGAAGGAGTTCGGAGCGACGAGTGAGAAAATCATCCACCAAAAGATCGAGGCAATGTTCCCATTCCATCGTGGGAGATGGCGGATTGTTTTTTGGAGAAGTGGAGGTGTCTTTTTGGAGAAGAGCCTTGAGGCTTTCGCGGGCATTCAAAGGCGTGGCATCACGAAAACTCGTTTTGAGCGTGCTTGGGCAAAGCAATGACATGGCTGCCTGTGATGCAGTTGTTTTGGACTTATCCTCTGGGGTAGCCACCTTTTTCCTCCGAGGCGAATTTATACCAAAAATAGTGTTGGCGCTGCTAGAAAAAAGCTTCTTTTAACACGGTGAGAAGTACTTAAAATCCTTAGACTCTTTAAGTGCGAAAATAAGTTAAGAAATCTCTTGTCTTGTCGATAAATAGCTAGCGGCATCAATTCGCAAGTGAGGCACTATGTCAGACGAATATACGGTAAATGCAGAAACGGAAATTTCGGAAGACGATATCGATAAGATCATGGAGAATATCGAGAAAGTGGAGCAGGTAGTAGAGCAAAAGGCCCCTACGCCCATTAAAGCCGAGCGTGCTGCGCCGAGTCTGGTTTCGTCGAACCTTGGTGTAGTGAAAAATGAGCCAGTTAATGCGCCAGTGGGTGCGCCGCGCCAAACTCTCGCCTTAGAACTGAATGGCACAATTAACTTGAAACTATCGTTTCGCAGTGGCGAAAGAAGTATTGAAGTGTTTTGTACGGACGATGCTTTGATTTGCCGCATGGCAGACGGCACAGAATTCCGTGTACCCATCGGCACAGCTGCAGAAACTACCAAACGAAAATCGGCGTAGATAAGCATGCTTTCGATTCTAGGCGGGGACTGGAGTGGTCGTAAGCTCGCTGTTCCCGATAGTGATGCCCTGCGCCCTAGTGCGGGCAGAGTAAAAGCCTGTATTTTTAGCGTGCTCGAATCCTACCGACTCAAATCATTTCTTCCCTCACGTTTTGAAGATTGCAGGGTGCTCGATCTGTTTGCCGGTGTGGGTGGCCTGGGGCTAGAGGCCTTAAGTCGTGGTGCTGCGAAGGCAGTATTTGTGGAAAAGGATCGCCGTCACGCACAATTTTTAAAGGACAATATAAGAACTCTGAAGTGTGAGGCAGATTCCACTTTGCTCATTCAGCCTGTGGACCAGCTCTCGCGCTGGCATGCACTTGGGCCCTTTCATTTGGTTTTTCTTGATCCGCCTTACGCCTTGGAAGGTTTACCTTCATTGCTTACTACCTTGCAGCTAAGCAAAGTGCTCGCGCCGGGAGCGATTGTGGTTTTTGAGCACGGCCCTAGCAGCAGCGTGGATTGTCCGCCAGAGTTCACTGTGCACTCTGAGCGAAAACTTGGCCCAGCTGGTTTAAGTGTTTTCCTTTATCGCGCAGGTTGATATGCTGAAGGCATGAAGCGCAGAGCAATTTATCCTGGCTCCTTTGATCCCATCACTAACGGTCACATCGATATCATTCAGCGTAGCCTCAAGGTTTTCGACGAGGTGGTAGTGGTGGTGGCGATGAATTTGCGAAAGAGTTCTCAGAAGAGTTCTTGGTTTAGCTTAGAAGAGCGTTGCGCCTTGATTCGTGAAGTTTTTAAGGACGAGCGCCGAGTGAAAGTAGATTTTTGTGACGGCTTGATCATGGACTATGCTCGCAAACATAAGGTACACGCCGTTTTGCGCGGACTCCGAGCCGCGAGTGATTTTGAGAGTGAGTTCATGATGGCCGCTATCAATCGCGAATTGAATGAGGGCGTGGAAACCGTTTTCATGATGACGGGAAAAAATTTATTTTTTGTTAGCTCGACAGTTCTAAAGGAAGTGGCCGCCTTCGGTGGGAGCATTAAGCCTTATGTGCCCGCTGCTGTTTGGCGTTCGGTAAAAGAAAAATTGAAGCGAGAGGATTTGCGCGGATGAGTAAGCTATTTTCGCTCGCGACGCGTATGCAGGGAGTGGAGAGTTCTCCAACCCTACGACTTAATGCTCTCGCTCAAGAGATGATTCGCGAGGGGAAAGATGTAATCAACCTCACGGCAGGTGAAACGGATTTCGAAACTCCCGCGAATATTCGGGCAGCTGCAGTTAAGGCGATGGAGGCTGGCAAAACTCGCTATACCGCTCCTCATGGTACGCCAGAACTAAGAAAGGCAGTGGCTGCCTGGTTCGAGCGTGATTTCGGTTTGAAGTATTCTTTTCAGCAGGTGACTACTACTTGTGGTGTGAAACAAGGCATTTTTCATTTGATGTTGGCTATAGTGGGGGCGGGGGATGAAGTGATTATTCCGGCACCCTATTGGGTTTCTTATCCCGAGATGGTTCGCCTCGCTGGTGGCACGCCGATTATTCTGCCCTCGCAATCTGGTTTTGGTTTGCAACGAGAGGCTCTCAAGAAGGCCATTACGAAAAGAACACGTTTGCTTCTACTCAATTTTCCGAATAACCCTTCGGGAGCAAGCTATTCGAAGGACGATCTTGAGTTTGTGGCGGAGCTTTTGAAGGGCACGGATATTCTAGTCGCATCGGACGAAATTTATAGTTCGCTTTGCTATGACGGAACCGCCTTCCATTCTTTTGCTTCTTTATCTGAAGATGCCTATCAGCGCACGATTACGTTTAATGGTCTTTCCAAATCCCATGCGATGACTGGTTGGCGAGTAGGTTTTGCCGCAGGGGAAATAAAAATTATTGAGGCGATGGGTATTTTGCAGGCCCAATCGGCTACGAATATCACATCGTTCGTGCAGGATGCTGCCATCGAAGCACTGAAACAGACAAAAGCAGAATTCGAACCAAGACGCTTGGATATGCAATCGCGCCGGGATTTGGCAGTATCCATCTTACGGGGAGCGGAGAAGCTAAAGCTTGATACGCCTACTGGGGCATTTTATTGTTTTCCGGATGTATCCGCTTATTTCAATCAGAGATTGCCTGGTAGTGAGGCCATGAGTGAGTATTTGCTCCTAGAGGCAGGGGTTGCCACGGTACCCGGTAAGCCTTTTGGCGATGACCGTTGTATTCGAATTAGTTTTGCCAAAGATAAACAAAGTTTAGAGAAAGGCCTGGGCCGTTTTGTTGCGGCTTTGCAAAAACTATAAGCCTGTTCTATCCTATAAGGATGGAGGCAACATGGATGTTGTCCTGAAAAAGTGTCGGCACCTCATTTTAGTTTTGGCGATTACGCCCCTCCTTTGCTTCTGTGGCAGCAATCACTATGATCCAAACACGGAAAGCGGACGCCGAGCACTCATAGATGATGCCAATACATACTTAAGTAGTGGGCAATGTCAGCTAGCCTATAATTCTATTTCGCAGCTCTATGGAACCACGAATCAAACGGAAGAAGTGCAGCTGATCATGTCTTCCACCTACGCGTGCTTTGGTGGATTCAATATGCTTACCGTTGCTTCCAATTTGATTGGAGCGAATAACTATTTTACCTCGCTCGCGAAGTCGGAAAAAAGCACAGTTGGGGATAATCATATCTCTAGTCTGTACTCCGCCGCGGATGTGCTCACAAATTCAACCACTGCGCTATCTGGAGCAAATCGAAGTGCCAGTGTGAATAACTATCTGGTTTTTATTGAGGCTGGAATTGTTGGCGCGATTCTTTCTACCTACGGAAAGGGTGATAGCAGTGGAACTAAAACTCAGGCGATTAGCTATTCTGTTCCGCGCGCAGCGAACGACCTCAGCACTGTTGATGCTTGTGCGCTAGCTGCTTCTCTTTCGATTATCGAAGACAGTTTTAATTACTCCTCACTTTCTGATAGTTCCACGGCCAGTCTGGTTTCGTCCCTCAACAGCGCTTGCGTTGCTGCTGGGTTGGCATCTTGCACCGTAATCAATAAAGACCGCACCAAATGCACCGGTTTGCCCGCCGATTTGCCTAGCTCTCAAGCTTCTGGCGTGGTCGGGGCGATCAATGCGGATTGGTAATATATTCATCTCCGCATTTTTATTTCTTCCGCTCTTGGCCGTGGCAGAGGAGCAATGGCAAGCGGGCGTGATTCCCTACGGAATGGGCGGAGCGTATAGCGCAGTGGCGGATGATTGGCTCTCTCTCTATTATAATCCTGCTGGTCTTGCGATGGTAAAAAAGGTGGAAGTGCAGCCACTCGATGTGGTTTTAGGCACAAACTCCGATGTGGTTGGCGCCGCCTCCGATCTTAAAGCACTCAGCGGTTCGGGAGGCCTGGCCTCGGAGCTAAGTAAGCTTGCTGGCAAGCACGTGGAGGCAAAGGGGGCAGACTTCTCCCAAATCACTTTGCCCTATTTTGCCTTCGGCGTGAGCTATCAAGTGAATGCGGACTTTAACTTGAGCAACGTTTCCTATCCCACTACGGTGATGCAGTATACGAAAGATACGGGAGTGTCTGTTGGTGGCGCAGTGGGATTCGGAAAACAAAACGACTTACGTATTGGTGTTCATCTCGAATATATTCATCGTGATGGCAGCACTCAAAGCGTTGGTTTGAGTCAATACTTGGGCTCGACATCTGCGCTCGTGGATTTGTTTAATCAACAAGGGGATGGCTATGCGGGAACGCTGGGGCTTCAATACAAACTCCCCATTCAGAGTCGAATTGAAGTGAATACCGCATTTGTGTGGCACGATATTGGCGACACAAGTTTTGGTAATTCCAGCAGTAAGAATCGCCCATCAACAGACTCTCAGGATTTAGTGGCAGGCTTGGCAATACGATTTCCCATTGGAGGAGCTCAGAATCGAAGAGCCCTGCGCAGGTATGGTCCGAAGCGTTCTACGAGTGCCTTTACGATCGCCTATGATTATTCAGAACTCGCTACTCCATGGAGTTCGAGGCCCTTTATGATGCACTCCCATATTGGGGCGAATATAGACCTTCCTATATTGAGCTTGCAAGCGGGTCTCTATCAGTCTGGAATTAGCTTTGGCACTGGATTTGATCTGGGAGTTTTTAAAGTGGCTGCCTCCACCTATTCACAAGAGCTAGGCGCCTATGCAGGGCAAAGCCGTGATCGACGTTACTTGCTTTCCATTGGAAGTGCTTTCGGTTTCGGACTCTAATGACTCGCGATAGATTTTTTATCCACGCATCGTGATGGATTTTTTGCCACTAGATCATCTAGTTCATCTTCCCAGACTTCATTCTGAAAGCCCCAAGACAATTTATCCGCTGGGGTGGGGGTGCTGGCGATTGATCGTGCTGGGAAGTTAAGCGCACTCTGCAGGTTATATTGCTCGCTGGCTTGGGTGGCCACATCTAGTTTCATAAGCTCGGCCTGGGCAAAGAATTGACTGAGCTTCTTGTGCAAACCAATGGCTTCGCTGCCAGCACTTGCTGCAATTTCAAGCACGATAGCATGCTCTGCCTTATTGTTCTTCGCCTCATAGGCGGAGAGGAACTTCTGCCAGTTGCCAGGCACTGGCTGCATATACTTGCGAGTGCCTAAGAATTTGAGATCGCGCCATTCTTTTGCTCGCGCATTGATATTGGATTGGAGAGCTACAATATCTGGCTTTGCTAAGAGAAAACGTTCGAAGCGGAACGGCTTCGCTTTTTCATGAGAGCTGATTAGCATAGTATATCGCGATTCTGGATCAGCGGGTGACTGGATCCATTGAGCGATAGCGGCTTGTTCAGGGCCATAAATATTCACGAGATTTTGCAAGGCGACCTTTGCCCCACCAAAATCACAGAGTGCTTTTCTGCTCAGTACTTCCAGCATGAAGGCTTCCGGAGCGAAAGCGAAGCGAAAGTAATCGCTTTCCATACCGATGGATTTTCCTAAGCTCTCTTGATAAAGACCACTGCGGTATTGGGCGTAGGCTTTTTCTTCTAGTAGGTCGAGACGATTCGAATCCTGAGTGGGAAGCTGAGCATATTCCACGAGCGCTTTATCTGGCTGCGTTTGGGACATATAGAGCCGAGCCAGCGCGAGGTGCGCTTCTCTCTGCATCGCTTTAGGAGCATTTTTCGTAAGATCATCTAGAATGGCCTCTGCATCACTCGTTTGGTTCTTTTCTAGAAGCGTGATGGCAGCCTCTAATTTCAGACGCGCTTTCAGGGCATCTGAACCGATCGCATCGGCCCATGCCTGATGGTCTGCATTGCTGTGCAAGAGCGCGTTTGCCATTTGAAAGTTCGCTTGATCGCCTTTTTGTGGGGCGAATTTTCTTTTAGACTGTTGCGCGGCTTTGATCACGGCAGCCACATTTCTCTCTTGGACAAAATGATCTAGTTCTTTCCAAAGCAGTGGGAAATAGTTCTCTGCTACATTATTTTCCACAGCATCGATATAGAGTTGGCTAGAGAGTATTTCCCATCCAGCTCTATTTGCGCCGAGGCCAGCAAAAAGAAGATCGCGACCTATGTCTTGCTGTTTTTGATTGAGGGAAAGTTCCCAAAGGGCTCCAATGCCGAGCGCATACTTATGCTCGAGAATATCAAAGAGAGCATCCATTCTTTGTACTACTTGGTCATATACAATAGTATCAATAACAATTTTCGTCTTTGTTACTTCCTGGAGTGCGGGTTTCTCTAGGCTGCGCTTGAGAACATATTCTTTTTTGGTGAGTGCATCAGCGTAGCGGGCTGCGATCTTTGCTGCTTCAGCGCCATGGTATTCCCTTGTTGGCAGTGGCATCTGGCGAGCATTCACGGAAAAAGTGATTAGCTTCTCATGGCTGAGCGAATGAAGATTCGGTGGTTCGTAGGCTTCAATCTTAATTTTTTTTGTTCTCTGAAATTGCGGGATTTTCACGGCCGCAACATTGGATTGACCAATATATTTTTCTCCACTGATTTGGGCACTAGAGGCTGGGGCCCGCGAGTTGGTTTTTCTTGTTTCAGCAATGGCTGCAGGGCTGGCTGGTGCGGCAGTAGTGGAGCTATAGTTGTTACGCAGTGGTTGAGGCTGAGTTAATTCCGGGTGAAGAGGATAGCTAAACCCAGCTAAACAAGCAGAGGATTTTAGGAGTAAGAGTAGAGCTAGCATTAGAACATCCACCCTAGTGAAAAGATGATATTATGTTTGGTTTCTTGCTGTTGAAAGAATCCAGTACCACCATTTTGTTTGGCATAAGTGCCTTGAGTTGCATTGATTTGATCGGTATAGCGAGACATCTTCCACTCCAAGCGGATGATTAGGTGCTCGGAAACGAAAAATTTCTCACCTACGCTTAAGTTAGCGGTGAAGTGATTGGCGGCAGTTTGGGTTAGACCGATTCCGGGGGCGATATAGGTTTCGAAGTGAGAAATTTCTTTACCTAAAAAGCTGAATTTTGCGTAGATGGGAGTCCAACCCATGGCGATTTCATATTGCTGCACTTCGCGGTTAAAGTCTGGAGTGAATCCATATTGGGTTCGTACTTGGGAGAGAAATGTATTGTCGGTATTATACATTTTCATATATGAAATTTCAGTGAACCAAGTATTGTTCCAGTTGTATGCGAGGCCAGCTCCTACGGTTCTTGTGTTTACATAATCGCTACCTTGGTAAAATCCGTAACCTAAATTTAGCTCAAATTTTCCAGTTTTATCGAAGCGACGATTTTGCACCACTTCGAGCTCATCTTTATTCGGCCGCCAATAGCTATCTTCAAGATCTGAAATGTCTACATCTTTCGCTGGCACGGCAGCTGCCGCTGGTGCTGCAGGCGCGTTGGCTTTTGCTTCTTTTGCGGGCTCCTCGGCAAAAGATGCTATGGAGATACAAAGACTCAAGAGGCAAAGAACTAGCAGTATTATTTTAGTGTTCTTCATTTTATTTCAGCGCTTTGAAGAGGAAGGGATAGCTAACTAATACTACGCCGCCACCTTTTGGTTTTGGAAAATTCCAACTCTTAATTTTTCCTAAGATGCAGTTTTCCACATTTGAATTATTCATGGTTGTCTTCTTCACGCTATCTTCACTTACAATACCGTTAGCGTTGATTGTCCATCCAGCTACAATTTTACCCGAAAGGTTAGCATCAATCAGTAGTTGTTTTTCATAGCAGTGTTTTATCTGTCCGATATTGGCTTGAACCACGGCAGCGATTAAGGATTTATCGAGGCCGCCCACGGCTTCCGCTTCATCCTCACCCACTTTCATGTCGAAGCCTTTTCCGTTACCGCCTATATTACCTAACGTGTGGCCAGTGCCGCCGGCGAAGCCCTTCAACGAGCCACCAGCAACGCCACCACCGAGACCAGCTTTTACGGCGCTAGCACTAATTCCACCGCCGCCGCCGGAATCCGCTTGGATATCTTTTTGCTGAAGATTGGAGCTATTCATGGCCACGGAACGAGAAGTTTCTTTTCCGCTATTGCTCACCGCTTGTTGAATTTTGCTGAGATCGATGGAGGATTTTTTCTGTAGCAATTTAGTTACCGCGTTGCTCATGGGCTGATTTGTGCTAGCTGGAGCGGATGCGGCTGGCGCGCTTTCTTCTTTCGAGGCGGCTGCGGGTGGAGCGCTATCCATGGTGAGGCGTTCGTACGAACTTTTAGGAACTGATGCTTCGATGGATTGCTCGCGGCCTTTATCTGTCATCATGAAAAGAGCGGCGATGGCAAGGGCCAATGCTGCCGAACTAGCGAGAGATTTTTTGAGTGTGGCTTCGTCGGCATCGCGCAGAGTGCGGCTTTGGCGAGAACCGCTTGGTTGCCAAGAGCAAAGCACTTCACGTTCGGCGGTAACGGAAACGAGGCGCAATTTTTCATTTTCGTTGAAGGAGATTTTTCCTTCGCCAGTGCGGAGCAATTTATTTGCAGCACTATATACTTCAGCGGTGAAGCCTGCGGGAATGGTGGTTTCTACGGTGTCGCCATTTCGTTTAACGAATTCTCCCGAGCTCGGGCATCCAGGAACAAGTATGCGTTTTCCGCGACTACCAAATTCTAGTTTTTGACCGCGAGTGAGGGAAAGCTCTTGCTGGGCAATTCCATTTTCCATCACATAAATATTTAAAACTTCGTTGCTCGCAGGAATTTCCGCCCAAAAGGGAGAGTTAGCTTGAGGATCGTCGAGTAGTTTTACGCGAATTTCGTGATCGCCAATGGAGAATATATCGCCAGTACCGAGGCGTCGCTCAATCACTTTTTTGCCGCTAACAAAAGTGCCTGATTCTGAGCCTAAATCAAAAAGCATGATCTCGTTATTTGCGGTAAGGCGAAGCATGGCATGTATGGCAGAGCTATTGCCCGGAAGCACTAAGTCTGCGCGCTTTGAGCTGCCAATCAAAAGTTGGTTGGCTCCTTCGGTGAGGATAGAACCAAGGCTGCTGCCTTTCTGCAGGAGTTCAGTTTGTAGAATGGGGTTCTTCAAGGGTTCAACTCCGCTTTAAGTTGCGAATGCTTAAGTCGCTTGGAGAAATCGAGGCTCCAAGAATTTACATCGGAAAAATTGCCTTCGTTTTCTTTGGAAAGATAGGTGGAGTAAGGCTTTCGGCTTTTACCTTCCACCACGGCATCGTCGAAATCCACCACACTTTTTTGTTTATAGTGTGGGCTAGCTTTCGCAAGGGCGGCGGGTGCACTTACTGAGAAGATGCTAAATACAGCGGCTACCCAAAGGAGGCTTGTGATGCGGGATGGTGATTTGTTACAAATATTAATCATATTTAACAATGTTAGCTGGAGGCGTGTACCGTGTCAAGCCCGTATATAGGGGCTTGAAATTAAAGGGTTTTTTGGCTTTCAGCCAATGGGTATCGCGCTGGTAGTTGTATGTCTTTTCCAGGGGGGCCAACAGCAACAACAGCAACAACAACAACAACACCAACAGCTCTCCAACTACCTTCAAGTATAATAAAGTTAATATCATAAAAGTCTAACATTTCTTCTAATTGCTTAGGTAGAG